>CAZUYZ010000156.1:0-10400 GCA_964624365.1 uncultured Puniceicoccaceae bacterium | reverse complement strand
GATATTGATGGTGACCGTCAGATCAGTTGGGTGTTGCCGGATGGCACACGTATGACAGACAGCACACCGGTTACTGTTGATGGTAAACGCTACGGTGATCTGAATGATAACGGTATTGTCGACGTTGGCGAAACTGCAGAGCTTAGTGAAGATGCTGTCGGTCTGGTGCTGAGTAACTTCGACTTTGGCCTGGCAATCATGAAATCAACGAATCCCTTGGACATCGCCAAGTACATCGCACTGAAGGCAACAGCAGATGAAATCGCCTTAGTGGGTATGGAAGGAGTTATTCTGGAGGCTGAGGCCATTACAGTGGAAGTCAATATGTCCACTCCTGTTGTGTTTGGTGTATCGATATTGCCAGTCGTTGACTTCGCCAGCACGTATGAGAGCGAGCGTGTGGGCCTGTTTAACATACTTGCCGGCGGCGATAGTGTCATCAGCGTAGCCGATCTGGATGCAGCGTTTGGCCCAGGACATGGCGTTGCGGAAGACATAGAGAACATTGATCAGATGGTCGCCTTCCTGGACACATCAGGAGGTCCTCCGGGTGGCACGTTGCCGGATGAGTTGATCTCAGTTTATACAGAAGTTGTTGACCTGCTGACCGAAGATTTCAAGAGCGCTGTTGCGGATGGAGAAAGCGAAGATAATCTTGCTCGCATACTGGCGCTGGATGTCGACGGTGACGAAAAATTTGATCCGACCGGTTATGAGTTAAATACCGGCGGCGCACCGATCTATCTCGATATGGCCTCCTATCTGGTCAAAGCTGAAGGTCGGCTCAATATTGATCTTCTGGGCGTTGTTACTCTGAGCGGCAGTATCGCCTTTGAACTGGGGCCAACAGAGACTGTCACACTAACCAACGGTGATGTCAAAGAAGTGACGACCATGACTCTGGGTGGCGCGGATATTTCTGCTTTCGTCGGAATTGATGGGCCTTACTGGGTCGATGTTGACCGCAATGGCGAAGTCGGCTGGGCGCTGCCGGAACTAGTGGATTCGGATAACGATGGTTACATTGACGTAATGTATGTCTCTGAGAGCGATGGCGTGGCTGGTACTGCTTATGGAGACATTAACCAGGATGGAATCGTCGATGCCAATGAAACTGCGGATCCGTATCTGAAGAAATGGATAATGCCGTATATCGTTGACGGCAGGATACGCTACGTGAGCAGCAACTCGGATGGCAGCCAGAGTCAGGCTTATGGTGATTTGGATGGCGACGATGTCGTCGATGCGGATGAAACCGCAGAGCTCAGTGAAGATGCGCTCGGTCTGGCGATTACGGATCTTGATTTTGGCATTGCGGTCATGGTGGCAACATCACCGCTCGATCTGGGAGTCTATTTGGCCGGCAAGTTGGATATTGCTGAAAACGGCATCGCTTTTGTCGGAGTCGACAAATTGACCTTGAATGGTGGACTCAGCATCCAGTTGAATCTAGGACTGGGAGTCGATGGCGTCTCTCCAATTGATTTTGCAGCGAGCTTCAAAGGTGAGATTAGCACGGCTCTGGATGCGGACGGTGATGGCATACTTGAAGTTTCTGAAGATGGGCTGCATTCGGATATCGCGGCTGCCGACAGTGATGGTGATGGAACGGTGACCAAGGATGAACTGCTGCTCCTTTACGATACCAATCAGAATGGGCTTCTGGAGGTCGGTCTCGACAGTCTAACCGATTATCTCATCGGTCTGGATGATGACTTTGATGGCTTTGTGACCTTTGATGGATTCCATGTGAACACCGGACCCGGCGGCAACCCTGTGGTGCTGGATTACGACCAGTTCCTGATAAGTATTCAGTTCGGAGGTATTCTTCAGGTATTCACTGATGTTGAAAAGACGGACAAGATTCTGACGATTAACGGACTCCTGTTATTTGAAATTGATGAGTCTGGTCTTAGGGCATTTGTCGTCGCCGGTATTCAGTTGGGCTCAGATTCCATTGGCAACATCTTCGACATCAATGCTCTGGGCGCATTGATCATTACCAAGGATGGCCTAGCGGCTGACATTGACGTATCGATCGCAATAAATCTACCCGGTATTGAATTTGATGCGCGGGCACGACTCGTTTTCAACACGACCGGTAATGACATGACGATCAACATTCCGAAACCATTTGTTGGTTATCTGGATGGCACGATTGATCTGGATAATCTAGAGCAACCGGAAGGCAGTGAAACTGATACAGAAGCATTGTCCTCTCTGGTGCCGCAGGATGGCACTTTGGGCGATCGCTTCACGCTGAAAGAAAACGGTTCGGTTGACTTTACCATCAGTGGCATAGCGCCGACCATAGCCACCTTGTTCCCGGATGCAGATCTGCCGGACGGTGGTCTGGTTTCCGATCCAGGCCCTTATTTTGCGGTTGGTATCAGCGGTAAATTGATTCTCGGCGGCACTTTTGGATTTAGCGGACGTTTTGGTCTGATTGTCAGCGGTGATGGTTTCCAGTTAACCGCAGAGGCAAAGATAGAGCTTGGACCACTTGGGGAGCTTAAAGTAGCCGGTGATTTGTTGATTGATAAGGACGGTCTGGCTGCGGCAATTGAGTTATCGATTGACGTTTCCGATGGTGTAGGCGGCGACATTTTTGAAGTCTCCGGATCCGTGCGGATGGAGATCAATACAGGAAATGTAGCGAAGACATTGCCATCGGGTACAATTGCTCCGAATCAGTTCATGTTCCGTATTGGCTCGGAGGACGATCCGGTAACCATCAACTTTCTTGGTTTTGCCAAAGCAGAAGGATATCTGGAATTAAACATCAACCGAAGTGAGATAAAGCTTGAGTTTGATGTGATGTTTAAGCTCGGGCCGATTGAGTTTGGCGCAGCCGGAGGCGCGGGTGTCTTCTTTGACAATCCGAATACCGCCGTGGATGAAAGTGGTATAGCGCTGGCTCTAGATGTTTATATCGAAGCGGATTTATTTGGCAGCATCATAAAGATTGATGCTGGGGGTAAACTTATGTTGAATACATCCGATGTGAACCAGACTTTTGCAGGGAGAACGGTTTCCAGGAAATCCTTCCGTCTGGAGTTGTATGGTGAAGTTAGCTTCCTTGAGGTATTGCGGTTTGAGGCATCCTTTACCATTCAGGTCGGCTCCGGTGTATTTTTTGTGGGTGATTCAAGACTTGGTACTGGTAATACTCTAATTTTGAACGATGGAGACTGGTATGTCGAGTTTGACGCCAAGATGGATTTCTTTGGGCTTGCCACTTTGAACGCATCCGGGTGGTTCGCATCCAATGGGCACTTTGATTTAACTGTTGCAGGAAGCATTACTCTTGGAACGAAAAGCTTTGGTTTGACTGGAAAATTTTTCTTCAGAGTATATCTAAATCAGAATCCTGTCACATTGGAGTACCGTTTTGGTCTTATAGCCAGTGCAAGTGTTAAAATTCGTGCCTTTGGCATAACATTTGGTTCCGTTAGTATCTCATTCGACGTTTCTGCTGAAGGCTCCGGAAGAACGCCGGTGGATGTTAAAGCAAAGGCAACCGCTAAAGTCTTATTTGTTAAGAAGACAGTGGAAGTCGACTTTAACCTTGGTTATGTTGAGCTGCCAAAACCTGTATTTCTGGCCGGTCAGGGAGATGATACCAATCGATGGTATCGCAATAGCCAAAGCTCCACCAATTATGGTGACGGCGTCCTACATTTAAACATGGGTTCCCGCAATTCTAATCGCGGTGTCGGGCAGGGCGCTGCCAATGAGTATTACATCATTGAGAAGGTGGGGTCCACTGCAAATGGGGAAACGATTCGGGTGACATTTGCCGGACGACAGCAAACCTTTCTGGGAGTCACTAAAATTGTCGGATATGGTGGCCGTGGCAACGACATAATCCATGTTAAAAGAGGTGTGAGTGTGCCGGTTGAGTTGCATGGCGGCAGTGGTGATGACGGGTTGTTGCACGAGGGAAGTGGCCATGCAGATCTGTACGGAGATGATGGTAATGATTACATTGAAGTTGGAGAAGCCGGTACAACAGCCAATATATATGGAGGTAATGGGGGTGACTATATTGCTCATAATGGTTCCGGAACCGCAACTATTTATGGAGGGTCCGGTTTTGATGAACTCTTTGGCGGGCCTGTTGCGGACACTATATTCGGTGAAGGTGACACGGATATTATCAATGGCCGAGGTGGCGCTGATGTTATTGATGCCGGGGACGGTGATGATATTATCCAGTGGAATGTCGGCGGGCCGATCTACAAAACAGAGATTGATGAAGAGACTAACCTGCGCTCGGATACACGTCTCTGGACTATTGCCGAAGATACATCGGTAAGTATATCAGGTGGTTCGGGGAGGAACATTCTGGTCGTTAACGGAACCAGAAACAACGATGATCTCGCTGTTTCAGCGTCGGCTTCGAATAAGGTGAAAGTAGCCCAAATCCTGTCGGATGATAGCGAAGGGTCTATAGTTGAGGCCACAAGCATTGATGAAATCGAAGTTAATGCAAACAGCGGAAGCGATACGATTGAAATCGGTGCACTGGAAAATGCCGGTGTTGAGGAAATTACAGTTGATGCCGGCAAGAATGTCACTCTTTTGCCTACCGTATCAGAGGTGGAAGATGAGGATAGTGACATTGTAGTTAGTAATCTGGATAGCAGCTTGATCAGCCAGTTGCCAACCGGTATTTCAGTGGTTGCCTTACCACAGGCATTTAAAGACGCATTGATCGAAGAACAGTTCGGAAACCTCGATGGTCTTGATAACGACCGCGACTTTTTGATCGACGAGCCCGACGAGTTGAGTTTTGACATCAATTCCGCAGTAGTTCTTGAACTAGTTTCAGGCCGATTGTGGCGAGTGGTAGATTCACAGGGGCGGGCAATTACTATCCAGTATGACGATTTCTACGATGAAATTACTATCCGTGCAGGTGAAAAGTCTACAATAGAAGTGCGCGATTCCAGAGTAGAGGATGACAATGCTGCCGATGTGATAACGGTGCATGCTTATGAAACTGTGGACATTATAGAAGTGTTCTCTACTGATCCGAATCCTGTAAGTCGTGCAGTTACCAAGGTAGCTCTGCGCATTCGTGACGATGGCGATGATTTAGTCGGCGACTATCTGATTAGCAACAGTGTTCGTGAAGAAGGGGACACTCTGATCGTGGAGACATTTGGTGGCGATGATTCTATTGATGCCTCTCGTATCGGAGATCCGGATCCGGATGACACTATTACCTATCCCGATTTGATCGCGCTGCAGTTTAACACCGGCACAGGCGACGATACGGTAGTCGGATCGCCCTATGACGATATTATCAATACCGGACTGGGCAACGATACAGTTACTGGCAGTAATGGTTCCGACCGGTTTATTGACGAGAGTCCAAACGCGCTCAACGGCATTGATGATGACGGCGACGGTGAAATTGACGAAGAGGATGAAAATGAAATCGATACTCTGGTCGAAACCTTTGACGCGGATATTGGTATCTATGGTAATATCTTCGTTGTCGGAACTTTGCTCGATAGTACGGGAACTCAATTGTTTGAAGTGGGCAGAACCCTAGAGGACGAATTTACAGACAATAGCTATCGCTTTGCCGAAGGTGCCGAAGTAACCGATATTGATAGTGTTTTTGAGGCCGTCCAATTTACGGGTGGTGAAGGCAACACTACGGTAATTGTAAATGATACAGATGGTCGGATACAGATAGGAACCGAAGTGATGGATGTTGGAGAGTTCTACGGTCAGGTGACTTTGGACGATGAAGGCAACAGCGGTACAGACATCGAGCATTACCTGATCACTTTACCGGCGGATAGGGTATTTAATGTTGATATTCAGGAAACATCCTCTGCGGGTGATGACAAATTGGTTGTGCTCGGCACCTTGCAGGATGATCAATTCGATCTGGATACCAGCGGTAGTAAGGGAACCATTGATGTTACGGGCGTTGTCACCGCTTCCATTACCTATCAAAACATGGAGCGTTTTGATCTCAATACGCTTGATGGTGATGATTCCATTACTTCAAGGAAACTGGAGTTAGTCACAGTAATCAACGGCGGTGATGGTGAGGACTTCCTCGAAGTGAATCGTGCGAGCGGGTTTACCGGCAAGGTCGGCACTTTGACTGAAGATACCATCACGGGCTTCGATATGAGCAATCGCATCGAATATGCGGAATTTGAGTCTCTGGACGTTCTTCTCGGCTTTAGAGCCGACATTGTCAATGTTCAGGGAACGTCTGCTTCGACCACTTTCTATCTGGATGCGGGTACAGACAAGGTCTACGTTTCATCCGATGCGAATGTTAACTTTGATAATGTTGATTCCATTACAAAGCTAACCGGAACACTGGACGCAATTCAAGGTGACCTGTTCATTGACACCGGCGGCGGTGGCTTCAGTGAGGATCCTGTGAGTCATGTCGTGATGATCAGTGATGAGGCTTCTTTCGATAGTAAGACTGTGACCATTACGGAGGATGCTGCTAATGGACTCGTTGACGGAGCAGATATATCCATTATCGGTCTGGCCGTTGGCACCATCTCGCTAAAGTCTTATGACGATGAGGTCAATTCTCCATCTTCAAGTGGCTTCATTGATGAGATAAACATTTGGGCGTCGTCTGCAGATAATGAATTTACCATTACTGCCACAGAAGAGCATGATCATGTTGTTAAAGCAATCTATCTGAATACCGGACTGGGAGATGATACCGTCACAGCGACACTAACGCAAAATGACAATGATGTGCTCTTTATTGATCTGGAAAGCGCAGATCACAGCAACGCTGCAAGTCTGGCTACCTTTAGTGACGATGATGTATTGACAGCCGGAGATTCGACACAAGGCATTATCGTTATCGGTGGCGCCGGTAGCGATACAATCACCACCGGAAGCGGCAAGGACATTGTCATGGGTGACAGGGCAGAAATTCTGTATGTGGATTACACCGGCGTTCAGGTCAATCTGTCTGAGAACATTGGCGGTTACGCTGAGCTATTGGATCGGTCTGCTCCGGCTATTGCAGTTATTCGCAGTATTGATCCGGAACTGGGGCAGGCAGACTCCATTGATAGTGGTAGCGGCGATGATATAGTCATTGGTGGAAGTCTGGAGGATACCATCCAGGCTTCCGGTGGTAACAACATCATTATTGGAGATAGTGGTTCTATTGAGTACCTGTCCACCGATGATAATCTGGGAACTTTAGACAAGATTACCACACACAGCGATTACTATGGTGGTGCTGATACGATAACAACTGGTGAAGGTAATGATGTCTTAATTGGCAGTAGTCGCAACGACACATTAACGACAACTGGAGTTAACAACATCATTTTAGGTGATCGCGGATATATCCTGTATCTGAACGGCTTCCTCGATGAAATAGTGAGTACCGAGTTGGATGAAGGTTTGGGTGACGTGATTGAAGTCATAATCGATGATGAACCTGTAGTTGATGATCCGCCTGTAGAACCTGTAGCCGGCAATAATATCATAGTTGCTGGAATTGGTAACAACACACTGCCTGAAAACAGTGGCAGCGACCTGATTTTTGATCATCACGCACAGTTGGATTTTGATTCAATCGACGGTAGTTTTATCGAAGCAATTCAGTTATATCCTGATGTTCTTAGTTATATGTTCAATCTAGGCATCATTGAAGTAGAAGGTGGTGAGTTTGCTCTGATCGAATGGCAAGCCAGCAGTGATGGCCGACCGCTACAGGTAGTCATCGCCAGTGACGTGACACTGTTCCTCGGTGTCGAAGATGCGACTACAAAAGTGGGTCTGTTGATGAGCAATGGCTATACGACTTATGTACGCGAATGGGTGCATGGAATCGGCTATCAGGCGGTTGGAGATATTCGCGGTGATCTCGATCTCATTGGTGTCGAAGGTTTGATCTTAAATGGTGAGTTACTGGTGCGTATTAACGAGTCGGAAGCACCGCTGGTCGAGGAGTTTGATCTCAGAAATTCTGCAGATGAAGTACAATTGAACCGTCTGGTAGCACAGACCTATGTTGACTATGCGACTACAGATTTTAGCGGAGGCACTGCTGCACACTTCTTGCCTGTTCCGGATGGAGCTTCGACATCAGGGCCTTATGGTGATCCAGTAAAAGTTAATTTTGTCAATGATCAGATTGCTTCAGATGGTACACCGTTCCTCCAGATTTTCGGACGCGATCTGACACTGATTGTTAGCGAAATTATCGAACTTAACGGTGATATCAGCTTTAGTCTGTATCCGGATCGCCTAGTCTTTACTGGAGCTGGTATCAACGGCTTTGTTGGCGATGGACCCTACACACTTGAGGATGGCTCTATTAACCCGGATGCGACCGGACTACGGATCGATGATATTACTTTCGGTCTGGTAGCTTACACCGAAGGTCCATTGCGAGGTGGCTTTGCTTTCTCTGGTTATGGTGAAGGTGAAGTAATCAATGTCGATGATCTGGTTCTGCGTGGTAGCGTCGACTTACAAGTCAACACTACCGGTTCGGCGATTGACGAGTTCGTCGATTCTCAGGGCTTCCTGGATGTGGATCCACGCATCCAATTTACTGAGGAACAGGCGAATTACTTTGCGATTGATATCAATGGCACATTGGAAATCTCGGATTTCTTCTTTGTCAGCGGACGCTTTGCTCTTGAGTATGATCCTAGTCGTATGGTTACATTGAACGACGCAGACGCCACTCAGGAAGATGTGACGATACTCACCTTTATTCTCGAAGATGTCAGCGGCTTCGCCGGAGCCAACGGTCCTTACTTTAATGCCGACGGTTCGATCAATACCGAGGCAATCGGATTTACTTTGGCGAGTATGAACATAGCTCTGGTACTGATGTCGTCCAATCAAAGCAATCGCAGTTGGTTCGCATTGAAGGCAACTGCAGGTCAGGCAGGCATTGTTGGATTTGAAGGCGTACAGTTAACCGGATCTGATTTTGATGTGGAAATCAACCAGGGCAGTGATGGCACAGTCGTGGACTTTACCCAAACAACTCTACTGGTCGGTAGTGAATTCTTTACGTACTCCGGTCAGGATGGGCCACTATTGCGTCTGATCGGCACGATACAGATTGGTCTTGGCGACTTTGTCTATCTTGAAGGCACTTTCGGTTTCCAGAAACTCGAAGACCGTACAATTACTCTTGTAGGCGGTGAGCAGCGTATCGCAGACGCCTTCTTGTTCACAGCTGCGGATGCCAGTGGTTTTGCTGGAGCAAACCGTGGACAAGAGGATGAAATTGGCTTCTCCTTTACCGATGTGGATGTTGGCATTGGCATTTACAAAGAAGAAGAGGTCGATCCACTGGTAGCAGAAGTGTGGACTGCATTGAAGGTTAAGTTTGATGAAGCCAGTTTGCTGGGAGGACCAAACGTCCTGAACTTTGAAGCGACCAATGGTACAGTCGCCCTGAATCTTTCTTCGAATGACGTTCCTGTCATGGATCTGTCCGCAGAGGAGAACAATATCGTGTTTGAAGAAGCAAATCTGGTGCTGGACTATTCAGATCGCTTGATTGCAGTGAGTGGCACTGCCGACTTTGATGTTGCAAATACATTCTTCGGGCAAGGTAGTTTCGGCTACAGTCAGGAAGGCACTGGCGAGGACCAGACGGTTACGATCGTAGCTGATGAAGTGAGCCTTCTAATGTCTGTAGGTGAGTTTGAAGTCGGAGTGGAAAATGGCAAACTGGCGTTGTTACTAAATGCTGACGATACTATGGCGCTGGATGTGGGCGGCATGCCTGTCTTGCGCGGTCTGGGCTTCAATAACGTGTCTGTGGACAACTTGCGGGTACAATACAACGACACCGGTGTTGACTATAGCGGTGACAACAATCGCTTGCTTGAGGTATACGGAGTTCAGCAAACGCTCACAATGGGATTGGGCACGAAAGAAATTCCATTGGTTGGAGTCAACGTCACCAATCTTCAGGCTAAACTGGATGGCGTTATCGATATTCAGGGTGATTTCTCCTTTACTCGTGGAGCAACTGCTGACGGTGGAGAGATCATTCGTGCTGGGGTGCAAAACGGTAACTTTGCGTTGGGCAATTCAGCAGATCCATTGATTTCTCTAAACGATGTAAACGGACTGTTTGCTATTTCCGAAAAGGGTGTTGCGATGTCCCTGAGCGTAAATCCAGTCCTTGGATTCCTGCCGGATAGCGTGAGTGTTGGAGAGGATGCAACTTATCTGTTTGAGTTTAATAATGGTGTTGATCCAGTCTCTGAAGAAATTCAGGTGGGCGAGCAGACGCTCAATCTGGATCTCCCCGGAGGTCGTCTGTTGCGTCTGCGCGCTCAGGATGTGAGCTTCGAAGTTGCAGGTCTGTCGATGAGTGGCGGTGACCTGAGCTTCGAACTGTTCAC
>CAZUYZ010000155.1:0-9756 GCA_964624365.1 uncultured Puniceicoccaceae bacterium | reverse complement strand
TTACCGCCGATGCTGGCGAATCCATCAATTTCTGCGGATAGCCCGGTGACTGATACGGACTCGACACCTGTCCCTGCACTCAACGTTGTGCTGACGCCATCAATGTCGATCGTCAAAGCGCTTGCACTGTAGTCAGTGCTCGTTGTGTTTTCTTTTACAGATACCAGGCTGGCGGATGCATTTAAAAAGTCGCCGCCACTTAAATTCAACGCTCCCGAAGCTTCCAGCGCCCGGGTCCCGTCATCGTTAAGAACCAGCGCCAGAGTTCCATTGGCAACACCAACACTGTAATCACCATTGGTTAATTGTGCGCTGACATTATTTGCGGATGCTTCGATCACTGTGCCCGTCTTGCGGAATCCAAAGTCTCCGCTCAGGCTCACAAAACCTGTAATATCTAAAGTCAATCCCAGCGCAGAAATCGATTCCACACTTAAACCGGTTGTCAACGTTGTGCTGAAGTCGCCGATCTCAATCGTCAGCGGCGTCGCACTGTAATCCACGTTCGAAGTGTTCTTTTTTACCGTTGCATACGCAGCTGCGGCATTAAGAAGATCACCACCACTTAAATCCACAAATCCGGCTGCCTCAAATGCATAAGTACCATCGTCTTCAAATACCAAAGCCAGACTGCCTCCCGTCACACCCACATTGTAAGTACTGTTGCCGAGGGAAGCATCCACGTTGAGTGCAGTGGATTCTACACGAGCGCCATTCTTGCGAAAACCAAAGTCACCACTTATATCTACGAAATCAACAATGCTTCCCGATAGACTACCGGAGAACTGCACGAAAATACTATCGTTGGTAAATTCAATGTCCACCGAACCAGCGCCGACCGATACAGATTGATCAACCGCTGCGCCCGTTGTGTTCACCAGCACATCAAGATCACTGCCGCTCAAAGCAAAATCACTAAACCCTACCAGTGACACAGAACCGGACAAATCCGTCGCAACACCACTTGAGGTCAAAACAAGTCCACCTTCCACTCCGGTAACCTTGATCCCGCGCTCACCGGACAACTGGTAATTACTGCCTAGAAAAGCAGTTGCTCCGGTTGTACCAATCTTTATCAATTCCCCTTCTTTGTAAAAGGTAAAGGAGCCACTGACATCAATACTGTCGGCAACCTGTAAGTCGCCTATAATCGAAATCGAGTCATCACTGAAATATGAGCTGGCAAACTTACCAAACTGATTTGCGGTCTCCGCAACACTGGAATCCAGGACAAAATCTCCACCTCCGTTCAACTCTTTGACTTCCAGACGAACGACACCGGTGCCTCCATTATCCACCGGATCTATAATGCTTAGATCAAAATAATGCGTACCATCGCCAAACCCGTACAAGCCTGTCGCATCTGCAAAACTGCCGGATATGGAACCACCTGAGGTAATGATGTCAAAGGTTTGGCCAGCCACAGGCACAAAATCGCCGAGCAAGGAAACTTCCAGCAGCCCGCCCAGTGTTACGGTACCGTCCACATTAATCTGATCGTATTCGCTACCGGCATTTGTGCCGCCCAGCTCTATCTGAATCGTTCCAACAGTATCATCAGGACCGGCAGGATTATAGTCATCACCTGGCCGGGCAACCGTTTCATCAGCTCCGTCCAGTGTCAAATTGCCAGAGATCGTTACAGTGCCCGGCGAGTTGCCAGGTGCGATTCGGCCAAAATTTGTTACATCACCATTAAGGGTAACATTGCCCGATACCGTATCGCCCGGACGAATGACAACATCCTCGGACTGAGCAGCTGGGTTAACATTGTCCTCCCGAGCGGTAGCATCGACGGAAGCAACGGAATCGTCAGATACAGATGTCTTATTCCGCTGGTCGGTTGCCACATCTTTTTCGTCAAACTCAAATGATGAAACAAGCGAAGGACGTTCGGACTTAAGATTCAGACCGAAATCACTTTCCTCAGAAACCCCCTGTTGGTTCTCTGTGCAAAGAATAACCTGTTCACAGGAAACGACCGCTGCGGCTGCTTCCGAGCCCGACAGCATAATACGCGGCTCAAGCGATTCTAGCTCAAACTGTGACTGCTGTATTTTATTCTTAGAACTCATCTAAATCGTTTTGAAACTGAGTCGCAGCGAATATCGACAGACTGTTTTGTCAAAAAAAAAAGCAACCACAATGCATTTTATAAAATAAACTAATCTTATTTTTGCCGAATGGCTGCGTTTCACTAATACCAAATCAATGAACTCAGATGAGTGGGTTAGACCTCCAAAGTTGCGCTAAATAACGCAATAACGTTCGCTGAGGACGCGATCTTTTAACCGAACCGATAACATTCTCCACAATGATTCATTTGGAAGACGGCGTCTGGCTGCTTCGTTTATCGGTTTTGGATAAAGGTCTTTTCTTGCTGGATTTCGTTGGTATTTGAGAACTGGAATGAATCTTTTGATCCTTGAAATACCCGAGTGTTCTGGTCGAGGATAACAGCTAAGCCTTTAATAATTTCAATTTACTGAGGTAATTGGTCTACGAATTCTGCAAGTTAAGGCTCAAGAATCCACTTCCATGCGGTAACTACATTAATTTTAAAGCCTTTTACCTCTAGAGTTTCACTTTGAGAATGGGTTACTATAAAACCTTCCTTCAGATCAAACGTTTCCATCGCAGCTAACAAGCCATTAGTTTCACGCTTACGGTTCTCTTGGGTCAACCGATAGCACACCTGAATCGCATCGGAGATTTTCCCTCGGTTCTGTATAAGAAAATCACATTCTACACCTGACGTCGAAAAATAATAGACTTCCTTTCCTTTCTTAAACAACTCAAGGAAGATTAATGTTTCCAACAAACGACCTTTGTCCTCGGAAAGAGAAAAACTATTCGCAGACACAAGACCCGTGTCATTGATGTAAATTTTCTTCAAGGCTTGCTCGCGTTTAATGGCTGATGGATCGTATTTCATCAATGGTATGGCCAGATATGCATCTATAAAATGATCTAAAAAAGTGTAGAGTAAATCCTTCGATACCTTTACATCGCGAGATTGCAGATCCCGATAGTATTTGTGGACAGAAAATACCTGAGCGGTATTTGAGATCAGCCGCTTTAACAGGTCGCGAATAATGTATACGTTACGAATCTGGTGTCTCTCTACAATGTCACGATAAAGCATCACATCCACGTAAGACTGAAGCGTTTTAGTTAACAGTCCTTCATCACTTTCATCAACGACCTCCGGGTATCCACCCACCTTTAAAAATCGATCCAATGCAACACTTGTTCGGTTTTTTTGTTTTCCGGAAACAACGCTTTTGCTTTCAAGCCCCTGAAAATTCAAATATTCCTTAAAAGAGAGTGGAAGCATTTCAAAGGACAGAGTCCGGCCGCGCAGAGATGTTGCGATCTCTTTACTCAGCAACTTCGAGGAGGAACCGGTTATAAATATCTTCTTTGATAGTGTTTCTTCCAGCCGTCGCACGAAAATTTCCCATTTGGGAATGTTTTGAATTTCATCAAAGAAAAAATAAACATCCTGAAGCTGATTGTCTGGGTAAAGCTGCTGATAAGCGTCTAATATGGATTGAAAGTCCCTTTCTTTAAGATCAAGACGCTCATCTTCAAAATTGATGTAAATGATCCTTTCTCTGGAAACTTCTTTTTCCAACTGATTGATAAGCGAATACAAATAAAAGGTTTTGCCAGATCGACGAGGCCCGATGACTGTAGTGATCTTTTTTCCATTCAACGGAACAGATAGTTCCCTCTGAACAATCTCCGGTGAAACACCTCTTGAATGGAAATCTGCAATAATTTCTTTTAGCAAGTCAACGGACATGACATTAAATTCACAAAATATTTCATTTTTACAAGGAAAAGCTTTTTAAATTTTTCTTTTTTAAAGAGAAATATTTATCAGATGTAAATCCATATTCTGTTGCACACCCAATTCGTAAGCTGGGCCTAGCAAATCGTAACATGTAAATATTCGCATTGTAAATTTTTCTTGTGGCGCGCAGCTTCAGCGAGCGATTTATTTGCCTCTAAAGATGTGCGGTCGCTCGCTGAAGCTGCGCGCCACGAAGTTTTACATGTTATACTGCATTAGTTGAGTTTTATAAGCTCAGCTCACTACAAGCGCAGAATGCCAGCAGCTGGAAACCGGGCGAGAGTATGTTCAATCACTTTATAAACAGATTAGCTCAGTCATTTCAAATCCAGATACACCATTCTGTGGTCACTACCTTTGAGAGTATCTACAATATGCCCAAGTTGGTTCTTGATTTGCGGAAAGAGCGACTCTGATGCAATAAATCCGTCGACCAGAGAGTAGACAACCTTCCTGCCATAATAATATGTCCAGCGCTCTCCTCTGGTATCGGATGCCGGGACAAGGGTCCCGATTTTTAGGTCTCCCCGTTGATACAATCGGCGTAAGGGCGCGCTCTCAGGATGGTCGTTAAAATCACCCGCGACGAGGAAATCCATGTTCCCCAGGTCAAAAGTACGTTCGATGATACGATCGCGACAGGCTTCTGCTTCAAGTGTGCGCCGCTGCAATGACTGCGGATCTGACTTCACATTGGTCCATCTGCTTTTGAGATGCACGACAAATAACTTGAATACCTTTCCATTTGGCCGTTCGAAAGAAATCTCCAGCATTCCGCGTTTCACAAATTCGCGTCTATTCTGGTAACGTATTGCCAAGTCACGGTGCTTGACGATTTCAACCGGCTCGATTTTGGAGATAACCGACAAATGTCGAACCGAATCATCGCCTTGCATGTGGACCAAGTAAGGATAGTTAATGCCTTCCTGAGCCAGATCATTTTTTAGCTCATTCAGAAAAGGAAGCGGGCCGATCTCCTGTAATGCCAGAATGTCAGGCTTTACCTGTTTGATAATGCTGCGAATCGCTGTTTTTTCAGACTCAGGCTTTGGATACGATTTACGCCAAATGCCATTTACGCTACGGTCCATTACCAGATAGTTGTTCAAATTGTAGGTTGCCAATCGAATCGATTCACCCAAAGTCGGGCATTGGCACAACAGGAGAGTGATACTAAAAACGATCCAATAGCAGCACGGGAAATGCATATCGAACACCCCTGATCAATCTAGTTTGCGTTCAGCGCTTTCTCGCGCTCGAGCAATGTCGGATGGGAGTAATAGAATCGGCTGTAAATTGGATGCGGCGTAAGGTTACTCAGATTTTTTGTATGTAATTTGCGCAATGCCTTCACTAAAGGCTCCGCTGAGTTCATTGCGGCACGCGCAAAGGCGTCTGCCTCGTACTCGTGTTTTCGCGATAGCAGACTGCTCAAAGGTGACAGCCAAAATGTCAGCAATTCTTTCAATAACATAAACAACAACAAAACCGGCACAAAGTAAGCCGCTAACTCTGCATCGAATAAAAACGATTCAGCAAACCAGGTACCGCCAGCCAGCCAGCCCAACAGTGCGAACATACCGAAAGTAAGCAAAGCAGACAACAAAACCATCTTAGGGATATGTCCTTTTTTGTAGTGTCCAATTTCATGAGCGAGGACAGCTTCCAGCTCTTCATGGCTCATTTGCTCGATCAGCGTATCAAACAAAACGATTCTACGAAACCGCCCAAATCCGGCGAAGAAGGCATTGGAGTGCCCGGATCGTTTGCTGCCGTCCATTACCAGTATTGTTTTCGCTTTAAACCCAGTGCGATCTCCCAGGCTAAACAGACGCTCTTTTAATTCGCCCGCTTCGAGTGGTTCCATTTTGTTGAACAGCGGCATAATAAACATCGGATAAGCAACAATCATCACCAACTGAAACAGGAAGAAGACAGAAAATCCCCATACCCACCAGAAATCACCAGCGCTTTCAACGAGATAAATCAATAATGCTAGCAGAGGGTAACCGATTACCAGACCAATAACAAGACCCTTCAGTTTATCAGTAATCCAGAGTTTTTGCGTGCTTTTATTAAAGCCAAACCGCTCTTCCAAGCGAAACGTTCCCCACCAGTCAAAGGGTAAGCTGAAAATCCCAAGTAAGATAACCACCAAAAATAAAACCAGAGCCTGCCCCCAAACACCGTAGCCAAGGGCGCCACTAAACAAAGAATAAAGCCAAGGCAAAAATCCCGTCAGTATAACGAAAGCTAGAATCAACGCATCGTACAACTCGCTTACCATCCCAAATCGTGTCTTAGCAATCGTGTATTCGACCGATTTTTGATATGTCGGTAGATCAATAAACTCTTGAAAGCTCGGCGGCACTTCATCGGATTGAGACCGAACGTACTTCAGATTAATCTGATCCAGCAAAAGACTCACGCCAACCTTCAGCAAAAGCAGTAACACAAAAATAATTAACACTTCGTTCATAAACTATTGAGAAAACAATTTTGTAATCAGCGATAAGGCAACTGTTGAACGAATAAAATGTTGTTTCACTGTCAGTCGTTACAAAACCATCAAATTCGGTTTCAGCCTGAGCAAGTAGTTCTCCATTTGAAAGTGATGACCAGCCCATCTCAAAACAAGTCGAGACTTTTGCATAAATGCCGGCTCATAGGGGTACCGGAACTCCTTGGTCGAATAGAACCTTCATCAAGCAATGGGCAAGCTCTGCGAAGTGAACATGAGAACTTCGTCGATTTGCTCACGGGAGACACCAGGAAACCATTCAAGAAATTCGTCAATGGTTGTGCCGGCATCAAGATTCTCAAACAAAGCCTGCACAGGAACGCGCGTACCACGAAAAACCCACGCTCCACTGACTTTGAAAGGGTCGTGCTCGATTGCTTTACATTGCGCCCAATCCATACCACTAAAGTCGCATAGTTTCCGGTCACATGCAAGATAACTGTAAAGCATCATCAACTCCTGATAGGTTGCACGAATCGCGGTTATTCCTTAGCGGATGCACACGGCGCACATGTGCGGGATGCTTTCCAACCCACAGTATCCTGATACTTTTTTGCGGTATTTCGGAAAAAGGTTTGAGCATCCTGTAGTCCAAACTCAAATTAGTGATTCCAAGATGGTGCGTATTATTTTTTGGCTAGGCTCCCTGGGAATCGCTGCAATCGCTGCTTTTGGCTATAGCCAAGTGACCACCTCGTTTGATGTTCCAAGTGTCTGGCGAGTAGTTTTATTTTTTATTATTGGTTTAACCGGACTACTAAGCGTGTTTTTGTTCCCGCAGTTCAAAAATACACGGATTTCACTGTTTGCGATTTGGATACCTGCGATTTTGCTGAGGTTACTTTTGCTGCCCACGGCTGTTTCAGACGATGTTAGCCGGTATTTATTTGAGGGCAAGTTGGTCAGATCTGGAATCAGCCCTTATGCACAAACGGCGGATGCCGCATCGATTGCAAAGTATCGTGATGAGCAGTGGGCAATGATGAACCACAAGGACAAGCTAACAGCTTATCCGCCACTGGCTCAATTTATCTTTGCTGCGGTTGGAGCGATCTCTTATCAATCGCTGGCGTATAAACTGATGTTTGTATTGGCGGATTTACTAACGCTGGCAGCGATTCTCAAGCTTTTGAAACGACGTGGCCTAAGCCTGGCATTTTCCGGATTCTATGCGCTCAATCCAGTAGTACTCATCGCATTTGCCGGCGAGGCGCATTTTGACGCGCTTATGGTAACTGCTTTGACCTGGGGATTGTTTGCCTACGAAGCCAGGAAAACGCGTCTGGCGCTGATTGGGATCTCTATCGCAGCTGGGATCAAGTGGATCACGCTGCCGTTGATCCCCTTTTTCCTGAAAGGGCGAATTGTTTTTAACGGGCTTCTCTTTACTGCGATTCTATTGATACCGGCGGTTTACTTTCTGGATTCCATCCAGGCGCTGTTTCATGGACTTTTTGCTTTTGGAGGGACACGTGATTTTAATGGTCTCCTGTACGGCTTGCTCTTACAGAGCTTGGATCTGCCGCGCCCGGTTTGTAATGGGATTGTGCTTTTCATTTTTGTATCTGTCGTTGTGTGGCGTTGGCTATGGCGAGACCGGGAGCCGTTGGACTCTCATTTACGATGGATTTTGGGCACCCTGATCGTGGTTTCCCCAACCGTTCACTTTTGGTATCTTGCCTGGATCATACCCTTGGTTTGTTTGCGACCGTCACTGCCTTGGCTAGCTCTTTCGATCACTTCCGGAAGTTACTTTTTTGTCTGGATAAATGCTACCGAGAAATTGGGCTGGTCACTTGATTTGTGGCAACGCTATCTGTTCTGGGGGCCGTTTTTTGTTTTTTGTCTGTACGGTCTTCTTATCACGAAAGGGCGCGTCTTGTTTCCCATGGCGCGGTCTTCCAAATCATCTCAACCAAGTGTCGGCGTTGTCATTCCGACACTGAATGCCGCAAAAACATTAAAAGAATCTTTAAAAAGTATTGAGCAGCAAACGGTTCATGCTGATGAAGTCATCGTTGTGGACGCCGGCTCAACAGATTCGACGTTTCAGATGATTAGTGACAGTCCTTTGGCAATACATGTTCTGCACAGCGACCGTGGCCGTGGGACACAGATTGCCACTGGATTTGAGGCCGCAGACTCAGATTGGCTGCTGGTACTCCATGCGGATGCAATTTTGGCGCCAAACGCAGTTGATTGTATGCTAAGGGCGGTTCGCTCAGACCGTACAATAATCGGTGGCGCTTTGGGACAGCGTTTTCAAAGTACAAACGTCAAGCGGTTACTGATCGAACTGCTCAACGATCTGAGGGCACTCTTTACGAACACTGCATTTGGTGATCAGGCGCAGTTTTTTCATCGGGAGGCCGCTATGCGTTATCAACTGATGCCCAAGCAACCACTTATGGAAGATGTTGAATCGAGCTGGCGAACTCGCGAGCGAGGGAGGTTTGTCTTTTTGAATCAGCCCTGCCAGGTCAGCGATGATAAGTGGCATAAAGGAGCTTGGTTAAAACGTCTACTTTTGGTTTTGCGTCTGATCTCAAAGTATCGCTGGGCTCGGATTTGCGGAAAACAACAGGCGAAAAAATTAAGCGAAAAGCTTTATACTGAGTATTATATGTAATCAGCTTATGAGCAACAACTATTGGAACAACAACTCAAGGAAGGAAAAATGTACTAATCTTCTTCGACAGCAAAACCCATGCGACGTTTCTTCACACTCTCTTCCGGTTCGTCCAGCAGGCATTCAATCGCGTTGACCAGTGCATTGATAGTCTCGTCGTGACGATCAAGACGCTTTTCAACTTCCATCATTTTCACGGCCAGCTTGCTGTTACCAAGAATCGTTTCACGCAAACGAACAAAAGCACGAACAATGTAAACGCTTATTGAGTTGGCTTGGTCAGAGTTCAACACATTGGCAGCCATCAAAGCCCCATGTTCAGTGAACGCATGTGGCAAAACAGGGGAGTATTTGAGGGTCTTGAGGTGGTCACAATTTGTGACCACCTCCTGTTTCTCCTCCTGGGTAAGCTGGAAACGAAAATCAGACGGAAACTTGCTTTCATTGCGCTTAACCGCCTGGTTAAAGACTTTCGTGGTCACTCCATAGAGCGCCGCAAGGTCGCGATCAAGCATCACGCGCTGGCCGCGCAGAGTCAGGATAATGTCTTCGATCAATTCGATGGGGACGGAGAGTTCGTTATTGGGCATAGTGTTTTTGGATAAATATAACGGTCGTTTCGGCAACCTTCATTTTTCAACTTTGCCGGATGTGTCCAAGCATGCACTTCCTGTACAGCCAAATAAAAGTAGATTGTCATGCTGTTTTAAATTTGCCCTCGCGAATACCAAATCGTGCCGAGCTGGC
>CAZUYZ010000154.1:0-8203 GCA_964624365.1 uncultured Puniceicoccaceae bacterium | reverse complement strand
CTCCATCAAACTCTACGCGTAACACATCGTCACTGGCGCCTTCGGGCATGCGAATGAAGCGGTCACGCCAACCAGCAGTGTCGATAGAGTAGATTACTGTGTCATTACCAGCCCACTCTGGAGTCCAGTCTGTCACAGTTGCCCCATTTCCTCCAAGCGTCGTTTCCACTTTTGCATTCGTGTAAGAGAAGTCGAACAGTGGTTTGTAGCCAAGCTCGGTCAGCACTGCATTTTTCTGGGCATCATTTAACTGGCTAAATGCTAGGTAATTCGCCGTATCCCTGTAGTTTGAAGTCATTATGTCGTTAATACCGTAATTGGCCCAGGGGATCACCGGAATGCCATTTACATTGCCGTTTGGCCGTGTGCCTGCTTTGTTCAAATAATCAATGCCTTCGATGAAGAATTCTCTAAACTTTTGATTTGTAGAATTCGGATTGTAATAACCCACCTGTGTCAGCGTAACTTCCATTGTGTACTTCCGATCCCCCACATCAACAAATGGATTGCCAACAGTCTCGACATAGGTTGTGTCGACCCAGGTTATTTCCGGAATCTGAATGGTGCCAATGGCTACCTGCTGGAAACCGACGACAACGGTAATATCCTTACTGACCGTTCTGATGACCGGTGTTTGTACAGTAACCGGCGCACCATCGACAGTGGAACTGGAATTCAAAGAGGCACTGCCACCGGATAATATGTTTAGCGTTTCAGGTGTTTCCAGCACCGCACTGCCTTTAATTTCCAGAACACTGTTACGATCGAGCTGATCTTCGGTTATAGTTCCAAGAATAAATTCCTGCGACCAGTCCGGATCGATACCGGCATACACATCAATTACACTACTAGTGCTTTCCAACACACCGCCGATGGAAACTTCAGATTCACCGGCAACGACAAGTCGACTGTTGGACGAACGCGTCCGTATGAGACCGTTCATGTGGATAACAGGCGCCACCAGCAGAACCAGACTACCTGCTTCCGTGAAGCCGATATTATATGCCGCAAAGAGTATATTTGCTGAAGCATCAACAACGATTGTCGAGTCATCTTCATAGGTCTTCAGACGCGCGTCTTGCATGGCATTGAACTCTTCGGCGACAATAGAGATTGTATCCGCCGCATCAACAAAACCGGCAACCGTCACGCTTCCTGTATTGGCAACGATGGATATTGTTTCAGCGTTAGGAACAAAAGCATTGTCTACGGAATCGAGCTGACCAACAACACCCAAAATATTGATATTGCCACTGGCTGAAAGGTTAATGAGACCATCCTTGTTTACATCCAAGGTGCCTCCGGCAATACGCTCGTCATCGGCGTTAAACTCTACAGCTGCAACTAGAAGACCGATACCATCTGTATCCGCGCCACCGTTGATGTTCAATTCAGCGTCTGCTCTGATAAGGCCATTGACGAGAATCATGCCTTGGCTGGTAAGAGTGACTGTTGAACCAACATTGAGCGCCTCAATAATACCAAGTACGTGAATATCGCCTGCTGCATTAATAGTGACGGTACCGGGTGTTACAGCACTGAATGTATCCTCACCGGTGGCATCGGCAGAAATCTTACTACCTTCGGAGATGGAGATTCCAAGATCCATGTCATCCTCCCCAGCCTGAATATTGACCGTACCGGTTGAAGCAAGTCTACCTCCGAACGCTATCAGATCATCGTCGGCATCTAGACTCTGGCCACCAATAACAACACTCGTTGTAGATTCGATATCCAGCTCAGCATCCTGCCCCGTCCAGTTGGAAGGATTGTTTTCATCGAAACTTGCACCAGCCAACACGCTACCAACGATCGCGACTTTATTTGCCTTAATCTGAATCTTCGAATTATCTGCTGATGAGAATATCTGGCCATCGCTGCCGATAATCAAATTGCCGTTTGCTTCAATATCCACCAGTGCGTTTGCCTGTAATATCGCTGCGTAAGGCTCAGTATCACCAGCTTGTGGATTCGTGTTGCCAATCAAAATATCATTTTCTGCTTCGATTCTCAGATGCTGATCTACTCCGTCGATGTTCAAGCTGACATTGGCAAACTGAACACTTCCTGCGCTGCTCACTTTCATCGAACCGGCAAGTGTGATCGTGCCATCGATGGACAGACTTTCATTTGCGATCAGAACGACTTCTTCATCAGTCAAGTCAGGTGTTAGCTTAGTGCTGTTAATGACACCGGCGATATCGATATTTTTACCGGATAGCTGAAGTTGCGCGCCAGTTAGGATCTGGCCGGAATCTTTTACGATAGTCAGCGTTCCTTGTTCGGACTTAATCTCGATCAAATCCGCTTCCGCAGAATCTTCATCGGCATCCGGATTATTTTCACCGACGATGCTGTCTATAATAACATCATTCTTACCGATAATACGGATCGTTCCCGTTGTAGAGAGTGTTTTCAGCATGGATGTGCCATAGGTCCGGATACTGACTTCTTCGCTAACTACATCTGTGCCTGCTTCGATGACAATAGCATCATCAGCAACGATATCACCTCGTATTTCCAGCGAACGAACCGCGCTTACGCTGACATCCGCCCCTGTTCCACGAGCAATCAAAGTACCAAGAAGAACACCGTCTTTACCCAGATCAAAATCAATTCCACCGGAAAGTGTTTCGATGACTCCAGTTGCGCCCAAATTCAAATCTTGCGCATTCACAGCGCCGCCGCCATTGCTAAAGTTAATGCCTGAGTGACCGCGCAATTTGCCGTTTATAAGAATTGTACCACCATTACTGCCTTCGCTAATGATATTGACGACTGAACCTTCTTCAGATGCATCGACCGCATAAGTGCCTTTACCGCTGGCATCTCCGTTGTTCAGCTGAACAAAGCCCAGCGCTGAGTAGTTCGTGGAAGTCGCTTTCAGTGTAAACTTGTAGTTGCTTTGCAGCATCAATCTGTTTCCAGCGCCCAGAACAACTTCCAGCTCGGAGGTGGTTTCCGTGGAGCCGACGACAGGGCTGCCATTATTCGATTGGATTACAGTGAATTCATGTGTGCTGATTGCATCGTTCAAATCGGCAACCAGATCAGCAAGACTATTGTTATCTGAAGTATCGCTCGCAGCGAGCAAGACATTGCCAGCTAAAGTGTGTGTACCTAGATCAATCTCAAGCGCGAGAACGACATCCGAGGAAATATCTCCCTTCGCAAATTCTGTGAATAAATCTGCCAATAATTCGTAGTTCCTTAAGGGTGTGAGAACATTCACATCGCCCGTACCGCGTAAATTGATAACACTGTCTTTCTCCGTAGTCGTTAGGCGCGCTGAACTCAGCAGGACCAGTCCCTGACCTTCCAAGTCGGAATTATCACTGGTTCCATCTTTCGGATCTTCACCACCACGAACATCCAGCAAAGCGCCTGCAGTCAACTCACGACCAATGCGAATCTGATTGCCCGCTGAAATGTACAGCTCTGAATTACCTCCAAACGATTCTACGATAGTGCCTAGGGTTTCATCATTGGCATCTTTATACGTAACAATCTTACCGCCAACAGCGATGATTGCATTTACGACGGCATCCTGATCTGAAGCAATCGAGATGACGCTATCGGGATTGTTTGTAATAATCCGCGCGGAACCCGGCAGACGTACACCGACTCCTGTTTCTGCATAAGAACCGCCAATAACATCGATGCGCTCAGAGGCCAGCAGAGACCCGCCGACTTCTATCGACTCATTCTCCGAGCTAACAGTTTCTCCACCGATCCAGTTCTGACCAGTTGCCTTGACATAAATCGTCGATAGCTCATCTCCCCAGGTAACATTTCCGTCTGTGCTTGTGCCTCCGGAAATAATGCGACCCATAATCTGAGTATTGCCATTTGCGTTGATAATAACTTTACCACCACTACTATCTGAGGTGACACCACGGGAAACAATACCACCATCGGTAAGGACAACAAAACTTAAGTCATCGTCATCTGCGCCGGGCGTGCCGGTTTCAATCTTAATTTCCTTTGAAGCAAAAATTCCTGTGGAAACAACAAACTGTTCTCCAGCAAGAATATCGACCGATGAATCAGGACCGGCCCATACAATGCCATCCTCCGTTACCTCACCACCGGCAAGTGTCCGACCACCGAGCGTTATGTCCTGACCACCTCTAATGGTAATCTTGGTACCAGCCTCAGCTGTCGCCAGATTTGAAGTTGCATCCACCCAGACACTGTCGCCATCTGCATTGGCGCCGTTGATATTAGTGCCATCCAGTTCAAAGCCACCATAGATGCTCAAGTCACCGGTCACATTAGCAGTGCCTTCTAAATAAACCCATACATCGGACTGAATGGTCAGATCGGATGATGCACCCAACAAGTTGATGGATCCTCGAACAATTGCATCTTTGCTGTTCTCGAACGTCAGGCTTGTATCGTCATTCAGCGAAGTGACGGTGCCGGTTACCAGGAATCCATAGCCACGCTGGCCGAAGAGTTTATGCTGCTCGCGAATCTGAATTGAATCAAAGATGCCATTCCCGTCTTGGTCACTCGCGTAGATCAAGTACTCATTTTCGCCATCACTGACGACCCAACGATTGTTAACAAGACCAGCGCCCAATCCGGGTATTTCCTGATTGGTATAATCTACTCCCTGAATGAAGGTACTCAGCAGTGGCGCTGTCGCGTTGTCTGCATCGTAGAAGACATCACTGCTGTTCACTGTGTAACCAAGTGATTCCGCAACAAACTCTTTTTGCGCATTGGTGAAGGCGCTAAATGGAGTGCCTGCTGCGGGCACTTCAATTTCACTCCAGGTAATTTCACTGTTACTGTAGTCATCGTCATCACCTTCTGTAAACTCGATGCGGTATCGATCGGCGACTGGTTTCTCCGGATTGTACCAGACAAGACCTGCGTATTCGATGTAGCCAAGACTATTTGCTACCTTGCGGCGCTGACCATAACTCAAGTCATCGAACGGTGCGTCTTCATTAAGCGGCGCACCGGCTTCGCCCCAGTCGATCGAATCATTTTCATAATCGACACCTTCTGTGAAGGACTCAGCAAATTGGCTGCTGGGATCTGCATTTGGATTATAGTAGACTGTACCAGTGAATTCAAAATATCCACGGTAGTCTGCGACAACTGCCTTCTGTTCGTCGCTCAAACCTCCAAAACTAGTACCAGGCGCTGGCGCAACAACACCGCCCCAGTTGATTGTGGCAATGCTGAAGTCCGGAGCTTCACCATTTACAAACTCGGTTAGCAACTGCTTGCCTGCGATCGCGTTTGGATTGTAGTAAACGTTCGCTGCATCGATTTCAACGTAGCGCAATGACTCAGCAACACGTGCTTTTTGTGCAGCGTTGAGGGAAGCGAATGGAGTGCCTGCGACAGGTGAGCCGGCATCAGCCCAGAAGATTGTCTCATTTTGATAATCAGGTTGCGCTCCTTCGAGGAACGGCTTGTCAAAACCACCGCTGTCATTTTCGATGTGACGAATCAGGTCATCACCATCCGAGGCAAGATTGTAGTAGAAGCGGCTGATTTCATCGTAGGTGTAGCCTAGATACTCCGCCACCTTGGCTTTCTGATCATCTGTCAATGACTCAAATTGAGAGCCAGCGGCAGGGGCGTCTACAGTGCCCCAATCAATATCTTCATTGCGATAATCAGTTGGCGCACCTTCGACAAACTCAGTGAGAATCACTTTCCCGTCTGCTGCGTTCGGATTGTAGTAGACCGGGCCAGTGTAAGCAGTGTAACCGAGAACTTCGACCAGACGATCCTTTTGAGCCTGTGTCAGCTCAGCAAACGAAGCATCTGCAGCAGGCGCACCTGCGCTGCCCCAGTCAATATCTTCATTCTGATAATCGGGCAATGTTCCCTCGGTAAATTCACTGACAAGACGTTTATCCAGCGCTGCGTCCGAGTTATAGAAAATCAATTCGCCTTCATCCAGGAAGTAAGCGTCATAGCCAAGGAAGGTAGCAATTTGTTCTTTTTGCTCATCTTCGAGCTCATTGAATCCATCAAAATTGCCAACTGTTGTTACTGTTGTCGAGTTGCCGAGATTCAGATTTTCGTCTGTGAAGAGCGTACGCAAGGCTTCTGGTAACGTGTTATTGTTCAGCGCTATCAGTAATTCTCCACTGGCATCAACACTCGCAAGTTCCTTGCCCAGAATCGTATCAAAATATTCGGCGTAATCAAAGCGAGAGTCCTTCGAATCAAAGATTAAGTTACCGGATGAAGTGATCGCGCCGGAAAGTCTCAGCTCTCCATCGGACTTCAGGGTTATGGAATTGCCGTCGCCGGTCTTGACGGGCTCATTGTTATCGAATCGAGCGCCTGCAGTAATGGCACCACCGCTGTCTACATGCAGGAATGTTCCGGCAGTTAAATCAATCTTGGAATTATCTTCACGTGCGGCAATGACAGCCTTGTCCAAAACAGTGAGACCGGTGCCGGCAGTCATTTTAACCTCAGAATTGATGCCTTTCGCATCTACTGCTGTTGCTATCTTGATGCTTCCATTTGTAGTTACGTCAATACGCGCATCAGCATTGTTGGTAACAAACTCACTGCCTGCATCAGCTGTAAAGCTGTTAGGTCCATCATTGTAGCTAATGAGCGAACCGATACCGTCCGTTTCGTTAACATTGATGGAAATTAAATCATCTGCGCGTATCCAACCGCTAAGGATCATTTGCTCGCCAACGACAAAGCTTACAGTTGGCGCAGTTACACCGGAATCAGGAGCTCCCAATGGATCATTTATGTTAACTCTGTTGACTTCAACCAACGTAGCATTGAAATCCAAAGGATCGGAGCTCTGCACATCGCCAACGATGTTGATATGCCCAGCAGCAAAGCTGGCTTCATCGCGTAGTTTAGACGAGAATGTCACATCTTCAGGGACAACTTGCGGACTACCGGAAGCACTCAAAATAGGCGCACCATCGTCGTCAACCAATAATTGTAAGTAACCAGAATAGGACACATCCTCCAAGTCACCAATCAGCATCGTTGTATCGTCCGTGCGATGCCCAATATATACATGGTCAAATCCATCTGCAATCGCATCCACGTCACGTATCGATAGATCGAACGAATCGTTGGTACGATCACTGGACAAATCCGTAGCAGCTGAAGTCTGACCGGCGCCGCCAATTCTGTAAGTCACATCGTCAGAAGCCGCACGCAGGACCAGCTCACCACTACTCTTTATTGTTCCTTGTCCAGCACGTAGATCCATGTCATCGGCCCAGATGCTAATGTTCTTACCACTTGCAGCTTCAATCACACCGGAACGATGTGTGAAGAGCGCATTTTTTGCGGCTAGCTTAACATCAATCTCACCGGCTGCCGTATACAACCCGCCTTGTAAGTGACCATTACGTGCCACTTGCATGCTATCTTCTTCGCGAACGATGATGTCTGCATTATCCGCAGTTGAGCGATTGACGACGGTCAATACACCTACATTCGTATCAATCGTGCCGATGATACCATCGCCATACAGAGCGAGATGACCTCCTGGTGACAGGAAGCGCGCATTGGAAACATCAATCGATCCGGCAGCGTCGATTGTAAGACCTGCAGAACCCCAACTATCGCCACCTGCATTTACACTTTCAAGTACAGAGCTCGCCGAAGCATCAGTGATAATCAACATCTCCTGAGTGTCGTCCATTATGAATCCACGCGCACCATAGTCGAGACGATGATCTCTAAGTATGTAAGGAGCCGTCGAATCGATTGAAACATTCGCACGATCATAACCTGCGCCGCCAATCAGAGTTGTGACGCCTTCGGTGAGCTCGAGATTAACCTGATCATCACCTGCGCCGCCACTGATTGTGTTGTTACCCGCATTGACTGTAATCAAATCGTTATTGGAACCACCCTCTACTCTGACAGCAGAAGACGCGCCGTTGACAATAATAGTATCTTCGCCATCACCTGCATTCGCAACACCTTCAGTATCAGTAAGTGTAAGCAGATCATTGCCACCTCGCGTATTGATGATGTTGTCACCGCCACTGTCATAGAGCGTTTCCGGTGACTCAGAACCCGTAAATACATCATCGCCCTCACCCAGATAGAAAGTGAAATCATCTCTGGAATTAGAATAACCCTCACCTGCCTGAGAAAGCACCGTATCGTCACCCTCACCCATTCGTATAACGCTACCAACACCGCCACCCAGAAGAACGACTGAATCCGGGCCTTC
>CAZUYZ010000153.1:0-24555 GCA_964624365.1 uncultured Puniceicoccaceae bacterium | reverse complement strand
CAGACAGCGTAGCTATTCCTAAAAACGCGTACCCCATGTGCATCACTGAACTGTAACCAAACATCATCTTCAGATCCTTTTGTGCGATGGTGATAAGGCCAATAATAAGAACATTCCCCAGAGCGAGCCAAACGATCCACTGAGCCCAATGCGCCGCTCCTTCCGGTAAAAGGGGCGTTGCAATTTGCAACAGGCCATATAATCCAAATTTCTTTAACACTCCGGCATGCAGCATTGCTGCACCGGTCGGCGCGGTCGCGTATCCTTTTGGCGCCCAGCTATGCAGAGGAAAGAGTGAAACCAGAATTCCAAAGCCAAACAGTAACAAGGCAAAGATGTTCGACTGTGCAGTTTCTGAAATGGGTTGCGCAGACAAATACTTACGCAGCTCAATTAACGAGAAAGTATTGATACCACTATTCACGTACAGCGCTATCAAACCAATAAGGGACAAAAGCGCTCCTAACGTAAGATAGATCGTCATTTCCATCGCAGCTGAACGTTTTCCAGCGCCTCCCCAGACACCGATCAGAATAAATGTAGGGATCAGCGCAAACTCGTGGAAGAAGTAGAAAAAGAAAATATCAATCGACGCGAATGTACCCATCAAACCGCTAAGCATAAATAACAATAGCGCAAGATACAGGTGTGGTCGCTCCGCTTCGGAGTGCATGGCATACCAACCAGCAACAAAGCCAACGACTCCCGCAAGAAGAAACAGTGGCATAGATATTCCATTGAGACCGAGATGTAAGTAGATGCCCAATTGCTCGAGTCCCGTCTGCAGGCGAAGCACAAAATTATATTTGCCGGCAAGTAGCGGATTAAATTGGCTGTAAAGCAGAAGACCCATAGCCAAAGGCCAGCCGAATCCAATAAGTCCGAGAGCTTTACGTGAAAAAGCGCTAAAACGCTCCCCAAAGAGAAGCACAAGACCTACTATCAGGGGTATTAAAATTGCTGTTAGCAGCAGCAGTGAAGAAGGTTCAAATTGAGCCATTACGTTTCGAATTAAATACGTTTGTTCTAAAAACTGATGCCCGTGGCGAGTGCCCATAACAGAATCAGTCCGACAAGAAACCAATAGACATAGGTATGGAGATTGCCCACATGGAGAAAGCGGAAGCAAGTGCCTGCCAAGCAGACAATGCCTGCGCTACCCCGAATCAAGATCCCTTTAATCAAAACGATATCAAGAAAACTCAGCAAAAGCGCAAAACGTTGCTGAATCTTTGCAACATAAAAGTCGTATATCTCGTCAATAAAAAGACGTGATTGCAGTAATACGTAGACCGGCTTTAACGTCTGCTTTAATCGATCTTCCTTGGCACCAATACGATAAAAGAGAAGCGAAACAGTCAGTCCAACGATCCAGGAAGCCGACCCCCAGATTAGGACAACATGGTGCAAGTGCTCGTAGTGCGCGTCGCTTTCTTGACTGGCAATATCACTACGAATGATTCCACCCAATTCGGAAGGCCACATGCTCAACCAGCCTCCAGCTACGGCCAAAACTGCCAACAGCAGCAAAGGCACAACCATGGCTATGCCGTTTTCGCGAGCTTCTGCGGCAGACGAGGACTTAGGTTGCCCGAGAAAAGCGATCCAATACAAGCGACCCATATAACCAGCAGTCATAAAAGCGCCTGCGAGTAAAAGTTTGAACAGCCAGGGATTATGAAATCCAGCTTGAATCAGAATTGCATCTTTCGAGTAAAAACCTGATAAACCGTAAACTCCAAAAAGCGCCAGCATCCCGATGAAAAATGTAATGGACGTAATCGGCATTCGCTTGAGCAATCCTCCCATCTTGAAGATATTCTGCTCATGGTGACAGCCATGAATTACCGAACCCGCGCCAAGAAAGAGTAAGGCCTTGAAAAACGCATGTGTGATCAGGTGAAACAGCGCGATTCCGGGCGCTCCTAAACCAAAGGCTGCCGATGCATATCCCAACTGTGACAATGTGGAATAGGCCAGAATTTTTTTGATATCATTCTGCGCGTAGGCACATAATCCGGCATAAACCGCGACACCTGTGCCTAAAACGGCGATGTAATTGAGCACCGGATCTGGAAATAAAAATGTGATACGAATCAGGAAGTAGACCCCTGCAGCAACCAAAGTAGCCGCATGTATCAACGCCGAAACCGGAGTCGGACCAGCCATGGCATCCGGTAGCCAAACATGAAGTGGAAACTGTGCTGACTTCCCGATAAATCCACACATTAGAAGCGCGGCAATAGACCAGTCAATCAATGCGGGATTTGCCTCCACAGCAAGACGCATCGCTTCGAGATTAGTTGTTCCAAACTGCCAATAAGCAAAGGCAATCCCAACAAGAAAGCCAAGATCACCAATACGGTTGACGATGAATGCCTTCTTTGAGGCAGTTTTGGCCTTATCCGTATCGAAGTAATGAGCAATCAGCATATAGGAGCTAAAGCCAACCAGCTCCCAAAAAACGAAAATCATAATTAAGTTTTCAGCTAATATAATGCCCAGCATTGAAAACATGAAGATGGACATGCCGCCAAAAAAACGCCCGCGAGCATTGTCCTTTGCCATATAACCCAGGCTGAAAACATGAATCAGAAAGCCAACAAAGGCCACCATTGAAAGCATCGTCATGGACACCCCATCAAAGAAGAACCCCATCGAGACCGTGAAGTCGCCAAAATGCATCCAGTCTGCCGAGACCCGAATCGGCTCTCCACCGGAACGGGAAATAGCCATCGCAGTGAGCACACAGATGCCCGCTGCCGCTGCAACAGAAACGATTGAAGCCAAAGTTCCGCGTCTTCTCAGAAAAAAGGCTATGATAACAGCTGAGAGCAACGGGGTTAGCAATATGGCAAGTACTGTTTGGGAATCTGTCATGGTATGTTTATCGACTCAAAGCGTCTAGACGGTCTACCATTACAGTCTGTCGTCGCTTAAATAATGCAACAATTATAGCGAGACCAACAGCTACCTCAGCAGCAGCTACCGTAATAATAAAAAACACAAAAAGATTTCCATCCATGGTTCCATTATACCGTGAAAATGAGACAAGCGCCAAATTCACAGCATTTAACATCAGCTCCAGAGACATATAGATAACAAGCGTATTTCTGCGCAAAATCACCCCAAGCAGTCCGACTGAAAACAACAGCCCTGCGACAAGAATAAATGAATTTAATCCAACGGTCATTGAGAATTAGGAAATTTCCTTAGGCAAACTCGGAGAACCTTCCGATTCAAGCAAGCAATTTTTTAAATAGGATGAGAACCACCACCCATGCAAACTCAAGTTCATCATACTTTTGGTCTTTTTGCTGTCATCAATGCTATGGTTCTTCGGTCGTGTTCTCTTGTCTTCGCTAGAGTATAGCTAAACAGGGAATTATCTGTAATTCTTTAAAACTTGTACGTGTAGCCACAGTTCTTGTCACCGTGCGATTTCTGTTCTGCCCACACAACACCTCGACAAAGCGAGACGCTATACCCATACAAATAATTTTGAGTTTTGCCATTAATCCGGCGAATAAATAATCCTAAGGTAACTATTGACTGGCAATTCACTAACGAAGAAGCCCGCATAAAACTGAAGAGACTCCATCCGAAACTTTAAGTGTTATGATGTGCTGGAATCTTGCCAACAATCATCTCATGTCGGGAAACTAAACCAAGCACCTTGTAATGGGGCCACATAATAGTCAAATTATGATGAATCATGAAAGTCAAAAGAGATAAAATCATCTCACGCAGTTTGACCGGGCACTGCCCTAACTGCGGTGCCTTTGGCATATTTAGGCATTGGTTTCGACTCAACAAACATTGCACCGGTTGCAAAATGCCATTGGAAAAAGAAGACGCCGGATTCTATTTTGGCACAACCTCCATCGGCTATGTACTGACAATCGTCGTCGTCATCATTCCCATTTGCGTCTTAGTCGTGAAAGAAGTCCTCAAAGTATGGACGGCGGTCACTTTGAGCGTTGCAGGCTCCATTTTACTAACTACAATACTTTACCCACTTATGCTCAGCTGGGTGATTATGAGCTACTACACTCTATTCCCCAAAGAGCTTCCAGCTAATAGGGAATCCGGCCATGACACAGGCTGATTAACTGCAATCCAATAATTTTCCATTGGCCGAAATTCTATCACAATGTACGAATCGAGAAAATGTAAGTTTCGCCTTCTCATACAGATTTTTCGTTTATGAAGTTTCCTTTTTTTACATCCTTATATTCGTTTCTTTAAAGTCAGTGTCCGCTTACGAACAGGCATTTCATCAGACGGATGTTGCTCAACAAGATAAATGGGTTCAGGTCGGAGCAGCACGTGCCATCTACTGGAATGGCCCGTTTACAATCGGATTTTTTAAACGATCAGAAGTACACATTCCGATAAAGCAAAATTCGGGTCGATAGCTTTCAAAAGCTTTACAAGCGTCATGAGCCATTGCAGCGTGATCAAATGATTTTAAGGATTACACAATACGGCGAGCCGGTGCTGCGCGAAGTCGGCAAGCCAATCACAAAATTCGACGACAAACTTGCGGAACTAGCAAAAAACATGATCGAGACTATGCATGACGCTGATGGCATTGGCTTGGCGGCTCAACAGATTGGCCGCGCACTTCAGCTCTTTGTCATGGACGTTAATCCACCGGAAGATTCAAAAATCGATTATACATTTGATGGCAAAAAACTGCCGCTTGATCTGATCATGCCAATGGCCCTCGCGAATCCGAAGGTTTCAATAATAGATTCAGTGGAATATACCTACGAGGAAGGCTGTCTCTCTTTTCCGGAGGTGCGCGGCAAGCTGGATCGTCCCACAAGAGTGCGCTGCGAGTATCAGGATATTGAGGGCAACTCGCACGTCATTGAAGCCAACGGCATCCTGGGACGTTGCATTCTCCATGAAGTAGACCATCTAAACGGCGAGCTTTTTATCGATAAAATGGATCGCCGCGACCTGCACCGAGCTCAGTCACGCATTAAAAAAATCAAACGTGTTAGTCGTGATTTTCTAAAGACAAAAACAAGTTCATGACTCTGAGCGCAGCATTCAATCATTCTTTAGATGTTGATAGCCACGAAGGTTTTATTCATTGCCCGAAGTGAGCAATCAGAGAGAGTATTTATAGTCGGTAGATTTTCTTAATTTGATTCATGAAACCTGAAGTTCATTGGCTACTGTATTTTTGTTTGGATAACAATTTACTTTCACGCGAGCAGTCACAAGGAATGCTTTCAAACTTACCTGAGACAACTAATGTTCACGAGTGTGCAAAATTACTGTTCAGTTCTGGCTGGGTGAAAGATAAAGAATTCCTTGATAGCGCAGTCGACGCGGCTGTTGAGAATGTTGAAAAAGGTTTTGCGCTACCGGAAACAGAAAAACCTGCTCATCACTCAACTGACCATCAGCAGTCGAAAAAAGCGAAATCATCTGCTTCAGGCGAACAAAACGATTTTTCCAAGTTTGACGATTTGAACGACGATGATTTGCGTGAGGTAGTCACTGACCTCTTCATTCAATGCAAAAATATAGGCGCAAGCGATCTACATTTCACCGGTGGCGCTCGGGTGAGAATGCGACGATATCGCAGGATCACCTATTTGAGCGAAAACCCAATCAGCGATGCGCTTGCAAGGCGTATGAACCTGCTACTCCTCAACCCTGAACAACTTCAAAGATTTGAGACCGATCTGGATTTGGATTATGCGCTAACACTCTCAAATCCAAAAGATAATTCACAGATGCGCTTTCGGGTGAATCTGATGGAGCAGAAAAATGGAATTTCAGGCGTTTATCGTATTGTGAACGATCAGTTGATGAGTCTTGAAAACTTAGGCTTTGCCAATGTCGATACCATCCGGCGGCTACTGGACTACCACAACGGCATCATACTGGTAACTGGATCGGTAGGTAGTGGTAAAACCACGACATTGGCTACCTTGGTAAACGAGTTGAACCAAAAACGCAAAGACCACATAATCATAATGGAAGACCCAATAGAGGTCATCCAGCACTCAGCGAACAGCATTATCACTCAAAGAGAAATCGGCAAACATACAAAATCGTTTCACTCTGCACTTAAGTCTGCTTTGCGCGAAGACCCGGATGTCATTGTAATTGGAGAAATGCGCGATCTAACAACTATTGAGATGGCGGTTACCGCCGCCGAGACAGGCCATTTGGTAATTGCAACCATGCATACACGCGATGCAAAATCTACTCTAAATCGTATTCTAGACGTATTTCCACCTAGCCAGCAAAACCAAATTCGCGCAATGACAGCTGGCTCACTGCGTGGAATTATCTGTCAACGGCAACTTCCCGGCATCGGCGGAGGTATCGTACTAGCCGCCGAAACGCTGATCAATACAACCGCTGTTGCCAATATAATCCGTGATGGCAAGGAGACCGGTCTTGAAGACGCGATGCAATCCGGCAAGCGTTTTGGAATGCAGACCATGAATGACTCAGTAAAAGCTCTGCTCGAAGCTGGTAAAATTTCGCCCGAAACTGCTGCTGAAAATACTTATAGAATGGATTGAAAATACTAACGGCATTCACTCCTTTCCAAAAATTTTAATTTGTGAATACAGTAGATACATTTCTAAGTGAGATGCTTGATCTGGGTGGTTCAGACCTGCACCTGTCCATCGGCGCTCCTCCAAAAGCAAGAATACACGGCGTTGTTCGTGCACTCAATGACGAGATTATTAACGAGGATACCATGGAAAAAGTCCTCAAAGAAATTACACCACAAAGTCGGTGGGAAACATTTATAAAAACCGGTGACGTCGACCTGGCCCATGAAATCAAGGGTAAAGCACGCTTCCGTATGAATCTATTCAAAAACAACTGGGGAATGGCTGCCGTTCTAAGACAGGTGCCTTCACATATTCCGAGTATCGACGAGCTTAATCTACCCGCTACCCTAAAAAATATAACTACTTACAAGGACGGTTTGGTACTGGTCACCGGCCCTACCGGAAGCGGTAAATCCACAACACTTGCCGCCATTATTAATCATATAAACGAAAACTATCAAAAGCAGGTCATCACACTGGAAGACCCCATTGAATTTGCCCACACGGACAAGCAAAGCACTATCATTCATAGAGAAATTGGCGTACATACTCACACCTACTACGCAGGCTTGAAGGGCGCAATGCGCGCTGATCCGGACGTTATACTCATCGGAGAAATGCGGGACCAGGAAACCATGCGCTTGGCCTTGAACTGCGCTGCCATGGGCATGCTGGTCTTTGCCACGTTGCATACCAACAGTGCGACGAAGACGATAGATCGCATCATTAATGCGTTCCCAGCCGACGAGCAAAATCAAATACGTATTATGCTGGCAGAATCACTTCGCGGCATTGTCTCTCAACTACTCTGCAAGAAGAAAGGAGGCGGAAGAGTGGCCGTTCATGAAATTCTGCTTAACCATGTGGCTCTGCCACACTGCATTCGTACCAATCCTAAAAACATTGAAAACATCATCGTCCAGAATCGGGAGAGTGGCATGATCACTATGGATACATCTCTAAATGAGCTTCTTCAACAGGATCTAATTACGATGGAGGAAGCTTATATGAAAGCAGCGGATAAATCTCAATTTGAGGTCTGAAAACATTAGCCATTCTACTGCTTTTTTGCTCAAAAATCAATAAGCACGTCCTTGCCTGTCCTCAAAGTAATTAATGTAAGCCTGATTTAAAGTCGCGTATCCACCTGGTGTTGGGTAATTACCGGTAAAATACCAGTCACCGTTGTTCGGCAAAGCTATACGCATTTTTTCAACTGTCAGGAAAAGTATTTCCAATTCACCCTTCCAATTAACATTTTTGGGATACACCAGCTCGGCAATCTTCTCGGAAATCTGCGAATCAGTATAGCGATTGTAGAGACGCTTTACCTGATTTACTTGCTCACTTGCAGGTAGTTTTACCTGAGAGAGACAATCACGATAAACATCTTTCAGTAATTCAGCCTGACCATCGTCTTTGATTAATTCTACCGCCGCTCTGAAAGCGATAAACTTACCCAATTCAGACATATCGATTCCGTAACAGTCCGGATAACGAATCTGCGGCGCAGTTGAAGCAATTACAATTTTGCGCGGCTGAGTACGGCTAAGCATTTTAAGGATGGATTCTTTTAAAGTCGTGCCGCGAACGATCGAATCATCAATGCAGACCAAACAGTCTTTTGGTTCTACGATTCCATATGTAATATCATATACATGCGAAACCAACTGTGCCCGGCCTTTTTCCTGGGAAATGAATGTACGCAGTTTTATGTCTTTGTGAGCAACTTTTTCTCCTCGCGGCCAGTTATCCATAATAAGCTGATCAATCAGATATTCATTCAGCGTGCCTTCAGCGCTTGCCTTTAGCAGCGCTTTCTTAACCTCAGTCCGCCGATGAGAACGCAACGCATCCATCAATCCGTAATAGGCAGTCTCAGCAGTATTCGGCACAAAGCTGAAAACACTGTTGGTAAAATCGTTATCAATACTCTCGATCACTTGATCGATTAGTGCGCCGCCCAGCGCCTTACGCTCACGGTAAATATTTGCGCCATTGCCACGGGAAAAGTAGATACGCTCAAATGCACATGGTGTCGGTTTGCGCGTATCAGTAAAGTTGTCGGAGTAGGTTCTACCATCGCTCTTGATGACCATGGCAACGCCAGGCTTAAGCTCTTTGACGGCTTCAATCGGCTGGTCAAAAATCGTCATTAACGCCACACGCTCGGAGGCAAAAGCGACCACTTCTTCATTTTGAAAGTAGAAACACGGTCGAATCCCATTGGGATCTCGCATCACAAACGAATCTCCGTTGCCAATCAAACCGGCTATAGTGTAACCACCGTCCCAATTTGCAGCGGCTTTTTTAAGCACATGAACCGGATCCAATTGCTGACTAATAATCTTTGGAATATCACTGCCCTCGATGCCCTGATCGCGCATTTTATGATAAATTGCATCATGAGCTTCATCCAAATGAAAACCGATCCCTTCCAGGACAGCCTGTGTATCTGTGCCAAAAATCGGATGCTGTCCCCGATTGATTAAATTACTGTTGATCTCTTTTTCGTTGGTAATGGTGAAATTTCCCGCGAGCATCAGATTCTTCGTCGGCCAATTGGACTGCCTCACAAAAGGGTGACAATTCTCAGCTGAGTAGACGCCGGAAGTTCCGTAGCGTAGATGCCCAAGCAACACCTCACCGCCAAAAGTAAAGTTTTGCTTCACTGTCTCGGTAAATTCAGGATGAATTGTTCCCTTATCCACCTTCTTCTGATAGTCCTTCAGAAGCCTATGAAAAATACGTGACAGAGGATTGGTCTTGATACTGCGCTCACGCGCGATGTAAGGCTGGCCTGGAACTGCATCCAGCTTTATGCAACCAATTCCAGCGCCATCCTGACCGCGATTATGCTGCTTCTCCATAAGAAGAAACAGTTGGTTAAACCCATACAAAGGAGTACCGTACTTTTCTTGATAATAAGACAAAGGCTTTAGGAGGCGGATAAAGGCTATGCCGCATTCATGCTTAATAAAGTCACTCATGAATCAAAATTTTACTCAAACAAAGTGGTAAATGGTTTTTTGTAATTGTTGGGATACTAAGTTGTAATTCTGCCAAATCTGGTACAGTCAGTAGGTATACTCTTGAATAACCAGTCCATTTGACTTATAAGTCAAACAAGTAAGGACATAAACCCTGTTTAGCCTTCATTAATGAAACTCATAGACCTGAATCATCAGGGTGGCATCGGCGCTAATTCCATCTACATCAAAATCGGCTGCTTCAATATACTAGTCGATTCGGGGCTCAACCCCAAAGAACTCGGTTATGCTGCGATGCCAGACTTTGCAGCCATTGAGGACATAGAGCTGGACCTCATTATACTCACACATTGTCATCTCGACCATTTAGGCTCTTTGCCTGTCATCGCAGCACGCAATCCGGAAACGCCAGTCATTACTGCTGTTCCAAATATTAAACTGGCGCCACGAATGCTTCGCAACTCAATCAATGTCATGAAACGGCAGCGCGAAGAACATGCAATCAACGAATATCCGCTCTTTGTTCACCGTGATGTCATCGCTCTCAGCCAGCAGTTAACTGCTCAACGTTTCGGTCATAGCGAAACATACGTCAAAGGTTCAGAAAAAATCGATATTACATTGCACCGAGCAGGTCACATTGTTGGCGCCTCAGCGGTTGAACTGATTCACAACGATCGCCGTATCGTTTTCACCGGTGACGTCCTGTTTGATCCTCAGCGTACAATTCCCGGAGCAGAGCTACCTAGCGGGAAACTGGACACCCTGGTTCTGGAAACAACCCGAGGAGCCACGGAACGTTCACCGAACTACACTCGAAAAGGTGAAGTCACCCGTTTGCTTGAGCAAATAAACATCATTTTGGATCGTGGCGGCAGTTGCCTAATACCGGTATTTGCGCTCGGACGCATGCAGGAGCTATTTAAAATTATTTACGAAGCAAGGCTGAGAAACCGCATTCGTAAAGCGCCCATTTACGCCGCAGGGCTTGGCATGGATATTTGTAATTATTTTCACAAAATTCATGAACAAACCCAACTTGTAGATTTCAGCGCCAAAATGATGAAAAAGCTCAGAATTCGGACGCTCGACCCCAACATGCGCCCTGGGCGCAATCTACCACACCAGGGCATTTATATTGTCAGCAGCGGGATGATGGTCGAACATACACCCTCCTACAAGTGCGCCGCATCCCTACTCCCGCATGAACAGAATGGCATCTGTTTTGTCGGCTACTGCGATCCAGACACTCCTGGCGGAAAGCTGCTTGAACAAAATAGAGATGAAAGTTTTTTCTTTGAAACGCTTGATTACCGTGCACCCATTCGCGCCTCCGTCGACAAATTTGACCTCAGCGGTCATGCTGAGCGCAACGAACTCGTCAACTACGCTTTTAGTAGCCAGGCCAGTACAATTGTACTAACCCACGGTGATCAAGAAGCACGTGAATGGTTTTGCAAAATGCTGAAAGAGCAACTGCCAGATTGCAGCATAATCGATCCAGATCCAATCGTTGAGTATACAACTTGAGAACCACAGACTCTAAATTAATACGCTGCAGTGAATTAAGCCGAATTAGACTTGGGCAAATGCTGAACAATATCTATGCAATCGTGAAGTAGACGGATGATTTCCAACTTATCCTGAAACTACAGAACTGCCGCCTGATGAGGGGTAAAGTGCAATTCCAGCCGATCGTCTTTTGGCTTCTTCGGGTGGAAAAGTTTCGTAGAGAGAGGCGATCTAACGGCTGTTTAAAGTTTATCCGATGATGGTTAAGACACTGTCTAGACAATCAAACTCCATGGCGGGAAGCTATAAGCCTCCTGCGGCCTCTTATGCAGAATTATTTACACTAATTTTTCACACCGTTGCCATAGCCAAAGAGGTAGAGAGTTTAAACGGTGCCTCAGTTCGACACGACGATGGGTTTTGCCCTTTTGAATCCATTCGGTGTGTTGTATTTCGAATCGTTGTCTCATGGCACCAACCTTGACCCAAAATTGGACCGTTTAACAGTGAACAACGAACAATCCTTTTTTTTAGCGTGTTTATTAGCTTTATCGGTCAATATTGACAAACATTCGGCCGAAGAGATGCAGTGCAACATGTTGTATTCAAGGATGATAAGGTATTTCCGCCCAGACACTACGTAGTTTCTAAATCTAATTTTCACAAGTAGCTTGCATTCTCGAAAATGTAGCCCATAAATTTTGTAATTTAATTAAGCCCAGATGGCGGAATTGGTAGACGCGCCAGACTCAAAATCTGGTGCCTTCGGGCGTCCGGGTTCGACCCACGGTCTGGGTACTCTCTCTTTTTTCGGTTTTTAGCTTTGTGTAGTGTCTAGTCGGAAATTAGCTTTTCCAGATTGGATTACATTCTCTTATTTTTTTAGTTAGCAACATTAATTAACAGTTGCCGATTTACTCTGTTCTCTGTACTTCTCGTGGCCATAAGTGTTATGGCACTAAGTTTTGGTTTCTTCTTTTTTAAACTGCATTGAGATCAATTTAGAGACTCCTTTTTCAGGCATAGTGACTCCAAAAACTGTGTCTGCATTTGAAATGGTACGTTTGTTGTGCGTAACAATCAAAAACTGAGACTGAATCGTAAAGCTGAGTAACATCTCACAAAATCGCCCGATATTGGCATCGTCCAGCGCAGCATCAATCTCATCCAATACACAGAAGGGACTGGGTTTTACCAAATAAATTGCAAACAATAGTGCGACTGCGGCCATGGTTCTTTGTCCTCCGGAAAGTAGTGAAACATTTTTTACGCGGGTTCCGGGTGGACGGGCAATAATATCAATCCCCGATTCAAGCGGGTCCTCTGAATCAACCAATATCAAATCAGAAATGCCACCACCCGACAATTTCTCATAGGTAAACATGAAATTTTTGCGCACCTGCTCAAAAGTGTCACTGAAGAGTGTTTGTGAGGTTTCATTAATTTCGTCGATTGATTTTACCAGCGCATTCTTAGCATTCCATAAATCTTCGCTCTGGGCCTTTAAAAACTCATGTCTCTCCCGAAGATCGGCGTACTCTTCTATCGCATCTAGATTTACCGGCCCCATTGTCGCGATCCGCTCCTTTAAAGTAGATACTTCTTCTTCAACGGCTGACCAATCGACCGCTTCAACTGATGCAATTTCCTCTTCAGTCGGTTCGTGATCTTCCAGTTTTATTTGATCCGCAAATTCGCCGGCATCTTTTGCGGCATCCAGATCCACGGTATGACCTGTTCTCAAATTACATTTACAAATTTCAACCTTCCAGTCGATCTGCTCCAATTGAACCTTGTAACTTTGTTCGATCGAACTAATCAAAAAAGAGGCTTGCGCACGCTCTTCGGCCAGACGCACTTCACAATTGGACACCTTGTGATCCAAAGAACGGCCCTCATTGCGTTTTTCCGATAAATCACCATCCAGCATAGCTATTTCCGCATCTATCTGCTTAAGCTCGGTCTGGTATTTTGATAGTTGCTCGGTGGCAATCTCCGAGGTCTTTAATAATTCCTCACTCTTTTTTAATTCGTCGACGCGCGTTGTTTCCAATTGCTTGATTTTTGCATTGAGCGAATCGATTTCCTGCTGATGCTGAACTGCTCGCCGTTGCAACCTGGCTTTTTCGCGTTGTACCTCGTTTAACGTGCGATCTACTGAATCAAGACGTTGCTTCTTCTCCGCCAACTCAAAGCGAACCTCCGACAGCGCTTCACGCTTCTGATCACATATTTCCCGCGCTTCCACTATTGCATTCTCTAGTTCGGAGCCATCCTTGCGTTCCTGCGAAAATTCCTTCTCAGCAACAGCAAGTTTCTCACGGGCAATCTCCAGCGACTGAACTGAATCGCGGTTTTGCGCTTCAAGCTTTTTCAGTTCCTCTGTCCGTTTACTATGCAAGTCTTTACTTTGTTCTACTTTTTTTACGTGACTGCTTTCTTCACCTACAAGCCTGGCGACCTCATTGCTGAATTCAGTCAGACGCTGACGTTGTTCTTCGACTATTGCTTCTGAGGCGAGATGTTTCGTTTCCAACTTGTCCAATTGTTCGCGCGAGGTATTAAGTATTGTCCGTTCGTCCTCGATTTCCTTTCGCAATTCACGAATTTTCAGCTCTCGTTCAACAATACTTGAAGACTTCTCTTTGGGCGCTTGCCCACCGTAGATCAAGCCACGACCGTCAATTAGCTCTCCTTTCGAGGTGGCCGCAAAAGAAAATTTGAATTCCGGGTTGGTCTCCCAAAAGCGGACAAAGTCCTCCAAACTTTCTGCAAAGTAACAATTCGCCAGCAAATGCCTGACTGCCTTGTCCAATTTTTTGTTCTCGATACGGACTGCGGAGAGAGCAGATACAATTGTTTCGGGTAATTGCACATTCAGTTGATCTCCAAAATCTTCACCCTTATCCAACTGAAAACAGGCGCGTCCCAGCCTCTCTTCATCAAGTCTTTCTATAACCGAAAGTGTGCTTGCCCAGTCGCCGACAGATATAGCTTCCATGGCTTGCCCGAGCAGAGCGTCAAGCGCGACAGTATAGTCCGGCTCTACATACAGCGATTTGGATAGAATGACTACATCGTCCTTGGCGACGGTTTTCGCGAGTTTACCTTTTAGAATAGCCTGGGCGCCTTCTCCAAAACCTTCAAATTGCGCCTGCAAGTTTTCAAGAACCGAAAGCCGTGTCGTTTTGCCAGCGATATTTCGATCCTGATCCTGTGCTTGCTTCTGGGTCGAACGTATTTTCTGTAATAATACTCCCGCATCTTCGCGTGACTTTTCAAGAGCTGTTCGGGTGCTCTCCAGTTTTTTTTGCCCTTGCAAGAGCAACTGCTTGATTTCGACACCTGTCTTTTCCAAAACAATGGCTTCTTCTTTTAAGCTCAGGATCGTTTCATTCAAAGATGCATGTTTGACCTGGTAAGTCTTTAGCTCGACCTCCAGGCTTGTGCAGCGAGAGCGTGAGCGGTTAATTTCATTTTCACCTTGAAGCATTTTTTGACGAGACTTTTGTAGCTTGCTCTCAAGAGCGCTCAAATGCTCCTGTGCTTTGACGAATTCAGCGTTCTGATCGCGGAAAACACGATTCGAATCATCAACAAAATCAAGATGCATTTGTCGATGCTCTGACTCACTTTTAGCGCGCTCTGCTAATTCGTCCTGTTGTTTTTTCAGATCATCTATCTCTTTTTCATATTCAACGATTCGGGCATGAAAGTCTTTGCTGCGAACCTCTGAAAAAGCAGCCTGGCTCTCAGCATTCTCTTTCGCTGAACGTAGATTAAAGACGTGTTGCTGTAATTCCTGCGTTTTTCCATAAAGCTCCAGACGCTCTGTCTTATGCTTTGAGAGCTTTTCTTCGTTACTGGCTACCAAGTTATTGTGCGTCTCAAGACGTTTTTTAAGCTCACTCAACTGATTTGTAAGCTCATCAACCGACTTTTTAAAGCCCTGGAAGCGATGTGAGCATAGAGCTAAATCAAGATGCGTAAGACGGTAGTTCAGTCGCTGGTAGCGTAATGCTTTATTCGCCTGCCGCTTCAAAGAACCGATTTGACGGCTCACTTCCTCAATCACGTCCGTTACGCGCGCAAGATTTGTGTCGACCAGGGAAAGCTTGTTCAACGCCTCCTTGCGTTGTCCTTTATAAAGGGTAATACCAGCAGCTTCTTCAAAAATTATACGACGTTCAGCAGGATTTGTCGAAAGCACCTGATCGATCTGACCTTGTAACATGAAAGAGTACGAGACACGTCCGACACCTGTGTTTGCAAACAAGCGCTGAATGTCCTTCAATCGCGACGTCTTGCCATTGATAAAGTAGTCGCTCCCCCCTTCTCGAGTGACCCGCCGCATTAACTCGACCTCGTTAAACGCAGTCCCAAGCTCTTGTTCGCACTCGGAAAATGTAAGCGCCACTTCACACACGGGAACACCTCTGCGCTTATCAGTGCCCTCAAAAATAACATCTTGCATGGAAGCGCCACGCAACGCTTTGGCGCTCTGCTCACCAAGCACCCAGCGAATCGCATCAACAATGTTACTCTTACCACAACCGTTTGGCCCAACCACAGCAGTCACACCACGCTGTAAATCGAGACACGTACGGTCAGCAAAGCTTTTAAACCCATTAATGATAATCTCCTTGAGGTACATAGACTTGATTGAAACAAACTAATATGATGAAAGTTCGTTAGAAGAATGGGGCAAAACTTTACCCGCAACCCTAAAAGATGTTTGGTGAACCATTGCACAAAAAATATTCGTTTCATTCGCAGTTGCTGGATGGCGCTTGGTAAAGCTTGGCTAATTCAGAATGCCGGAAATGAAATGAACCGGGGAGATCTAACGATGAACCGTTGCCCATAAATATGCCATTGGGATTGATGAGGTATAGATCGGCTTTCAGAATACTCACAATCAGCTTGCCGCAAATGCTTGTCATCGTGTCACCAGTAAACACGACTAATTACGTTGGCGATGCTGCTAGCGCCTGTAAACGTCGCGCTTTCTCCTTTGTTAATGTTAAATTCGCCAAAGCCATGGAATAGATTATTGCCTGCACGGCGCCCGAGAGCCTACATCGATCCTATAATCCGGGCCCTGCAATGACTGTACTGGCCCCATACTGCCATCAGTCTGCATCTGAGCATGACAGAGCAACAGCGCTGTAAAAAAGCAAAGAAAAAGCGCTCTTCAGTTTAGAAAACATTGCCAGAAACCCAGAATAACAACTGCGCCAATTAGCGCCAAGCCTATTGCTACTTACTGAGCATAGAAATCATCAATCTTTTTGGAGACATCGCGATAACTGATGTCTACGCTGTAAAGTGTTTTATATTCTTTTATCGCTTTTTCCATCCCGTCCTGCAGTTCGTAGCAGGATCCCAACTCGTAAAGCACTTCTTTCTTTTGCTCGTTTAGCTCGGAAATTTCAGACTTGACGGTATTAAATTGTTCAATGGCAAGATCAAAGAATCGCTTTGATTTGTAGATTTTACCCAGCAGAGTAATCGCGTTTACACGAACTTTCGAGCTGCGCTGTGCCAATTGAAGCTCTTTGATAGCTGCATCCAGCTCACCTTTCCGGTAGTACAAATCTCCAAGTTCGTAGCGATAGCTGAATTCGGTTGGATAACGTTTTACAAAGGCTTTAGCCTGAACAAACCGGAAGGTATCTTCCTCGGCCTGTAGTGATTTAAGCTTACTTTGCAGATTTGCATTGTTCGGATCACTTTTCAATTCTTCTTTTTTGGCAGCAATTTTCTGCTGAATTTGTTCGATTTTTAGCTGGCTTTCGATTTGTTCGAGGCTGACATCCGTACTTCCAGATTTCAATTTGCGAGCCAGAGCGATCCATTCCAAGGCTTTGCCAAACTCCTTGAGTTTGCGATGTCCGTTGAAAATATCACGGTATAGATTGAGATTATCGGGTTGTTCAGCGACTGCTTGTTTAGCCGCCTCAATCATAGAACGTAATTCATCGTCTCCTGTTTTGGCTTTATTCGCCTGCTCCAGTCGATGAGCCTCCTCTTTATCTTTAAGGTTGTCCCGAAAGCTTTTACTTTCCTCCCATTTGCCCTTTCGGATCGATTGTTCCACAGACGCTTTACGAATCAAGGTCTGGATTTCGTTGTCTGATGGATTTTCCCGATAAGCCTGATCTCCGATGCGAACTGCTTCTTCATTCTTGCCAATACGCATATAAACGGTCATCAAGGCCTTGGCATTTTCGAGATTTTCCGGCTGAATCTTTTGAATCTCTTCATAGGCAAACGCAGCTGTTTTATAAAGCTTAAGCGATTCGGAAGCGATACCAATGGCTTTGTGAGCCCTGGTGTTGGATGGATTTGAGTTGAGTAATTTTTCAGCAGCAGACAGAGCGGCTGTTGGGTTTTTTCTTACTTTTTCATCACTCCCAATACCGCTTAGCGCGCAGCTAACTTTTGAAAACATTGACTTAATTGCTTTTGATTTTCCCAGATTGGCTTTCTGTTGCGCTTTGCGAAGTAGTTTTCGCGCTTCTAGGCACTCGGGATGTCGATCTACAATATTTGACATCACATCAACTGAGTAGGAAGGATTTTTATCTAGGGCTCTACGAACATTCTCAGCTTGTTTGTATAAACGAGAGTCAAGTTCTTTTAGATCAACTTCTTCCATATCTCTTTAAATTAACGGTGTATGTCTACATACTACAATGAAACAATTACCAGCTAAATTCAAACCGGCTCCGGAAGCTTTTTAAATTAATTTGCTTCGTAGAATAATTGCGCTCGCTTCAGCCAATCCTCAACACGACCACCCTGCAAGGTCTCTTCTGCCAGCTTAATGCCCGAAACCATTTCTGTTGCCATACCGGAAATCCATAGCGCAACGCCAGCATTCAGCAAAACGCTATCACGCAAGCCTACGGGCACCGCATCTGGCGAACCGCTAAGAAGCGCTTGCATGATCGATATATTCTCAGATACATCACCTCCCCTTAAATCGGAAAAATCGCACTCAGGTAACTTAACATCACCGACTTTAAGAGAATTTCCAGCATCGGATAACTTTCCGAATCCGGCCAAATGATTTTCACCAGCACAACTCAACTCATCAAGTGCCTCACCTGAACGGGTACGACAATGCACGACAAAACCTGCCTTAAGCTCTAACTCACTCAATGCATCTGCCAGCGGTTGTACCCACTGCTCAGAAAAAACACCCAATAACTGGTTTGCAGGGCGCCCCGGGTTAATCAATGGACCCAGAAGGTTGAAGATCGTGCGCTGGCCATCTTCCGCCAAGGCACGACGAACTGGCATAATTTCTTTAAAAGCAGGATGATAAGCAGGCGCAAAAAAGAAGCAGAAATTTAGCGTCTCCAGCGACTTTTGGATTAACCCCGAAGATGCATCAATGCGAATTCCAAGTGCTTCCAGCAAATCAGCACTGCCACACTTTGAGGTAATTGAACGATTGCCATGCTTAAATACAGGCACCCCTGCGGCAGCGACAATAAAAGAAACGGCTGTAGAAATGTTAAAAGTTCCGGAACCATCCCCCCCCGTACCACAGACATCGATAGCGCGGCCTACCCATTCATCTACTTTAGGATTAACTGCGTAATGGCGAAACGTGCGTGCAAAAGCGGCTACCTCGAGCGCTGTTTCTCCTTTTTCTGAGAGAGCAATTAAACAATTTCGCTTATCATCTGCAGATACCTCCGGCCGGGTTAGGAGTTCTGCGACGACTCCCGCCTCTTCTGCATTGAGGTTGGCGCCGTTTTCTAACAGCTCGATGAATGGTTTGAGTGCTTGCATTTGAAACGAGAATCCGTAGGCAATAAGTTTCGAAGATGATTCTCAAGCAAAAAGGTGTCGCGAAATAAGTATCTCTTACCGATAACATTTCAAAATTGAACGTTAAATTTTGGTAACCTACATCACGTCACCTGACTTAAACTATGAAGTATCCAACAATCTTTCTGATTTTTACACTCATTTCTTTGAACGCGGGAGCTAAGGAGCCGGAAATTCTGAATGCCCCAAATGAAGAAGCCAAAACGTTGAGCTATACTGATGCACTTATCCTCGGGCTTGTCGAAGGCATCACAGAGTACCTGCCGATTTCCTCCACAGGCCATCTAATTATCACAAATAGACTCTTATCCCTCGACAGTGATGCCCCGGTCATAGATAGCGACGGCAATTCAATTATGGTTAAAGATGACGGCGGCGACCAACGTGCCTATACGATTGGTGATGCTGCCTATGCTTATGCTATCGTCATACAGGCTGGGGCTATTGCAGCAGTCTGCTTCTTATATTGGCGTACTGTAATGGCCGTACTGCTTGGAATTTTCGGGAAAAATCCGGACGGTAAAAAACTAGCTATCAATCTTATAGCGGCATTCATTCCGGCCGCAATTGCAGGTTTATTAATGGACGATTGGATTGAAGCGGCTTTGGGAGACAATGTAATCGCTGTTGGCGGAGCGCTTATCGTAGGAGCAATCGTTATGCTCTTGGTGGAACGTTGGCGCGGGAACATAGATTCCGAATCACAAACAATTGAGGAGGACGACGATGGATTTAAACAACTCACACTTGGTAAATCTGTTGTGATTGGCTGTTTGCAATGCTTTGCCTTGTTCCCTGGCACTAGTCGCTCCATGGCAACTATTGTTGGTGGTTATGTCGTTGGGCTCTCTCCTTCCCGCGCGGCTGAGTTCAGTTTTCTTCTAGGCCTGATCACATTGACTGCAGCTTCCGGTTACAAATTTCTTTCGGATGGTTCCGAAATGATTGCAGCGCTAAGCTTCGGCCCAGTTTTAGTTGGCTGCCTAGTCGCCTTTGTTTCAGCAGCGCTTGCAGTCAAATGGCTTGTTGACTACCTCTGCAAACATGGGCTGGCACTATTTGCCTGGTACCGAATTGCACTGGCAATCGCTATTTTCGCCCTAATGCGCTAGCTTTCAGCCACTAACTTTAAGAGTAACAGATGGTGGTGAGAGCCGGATTCGAACCAGCGAACTCATAAGAGAACAGATTTACAGTCTGCGTGCTTTAGCCACTTGCATATCTCACCAAACAAAAAGCTAGAAAGTAGAGTCGATTTATAATCTGCCAAGCACTTTTTTTAAATTCCACAAAATATCACCATGAAGAACTACAAAAACTTCTGGTTTGTAAATCCCCCTTGACCTTATTTATCGGCTAAGCGTTTATTAAAAACGCATTTAAACCCACGAATTGCGGTAGAGTAGAGAGGAACAGGCGGCTGTTGCTCCTAAGGAACAACATTTGTAAGTTTCTTATAGTCATTGAGCTAGCATTGATTGTTCATATAGCTGAGAAGTAACGCCTTTCCTGCCACTCCACCTCATCAAACCGGACGTGCAGATTTCCCGCATCTGGCTTTCCTGTAAGATTCTTCTGAACCGTTGCCAGTCCAGCATTTAGCTTCCATTTCCAGAACTCGCCTTTTCTTTGGGTGTAGGGGATCATTCGATCAAGCACCCACGGCTCACAGGTTTGCGCAGCGAGGCTTCAGCGTGGGGATTACTCCTTTCACTGCTCGCTTTGCTACATGATGGATACCCAGTTGTCATGATGATTACTTTTCAGATCATTAGAGAAGTCAGGCTTAGCCTGGCGCACCGAATAAGCACGAATACATTGCATAGTTTTTTATTTATCAGATAGTTATGAATTTTCATCTGTTATAATACTGCTCGCCATTTTAGAGGTACATGAGATTCGTGTTTATTCGTTCAATTCGTGGGGCTACAAAGCAGAACCTAAGTCGATTGCCCTTTTAAAGGTTATGCGTTGTAGTGGCGGCGCTACAACAAAATGAAAACGATGCCCCCCAAAGCCGCACTACCCGCAGCAAGCTACGGGGTATTCTTCAAAGAATAAAGACATTTGACCCGGTGATTTTCCACTAAAAATAGTGAGAAACCAGCTTCCAACTCATCCTTTAAGCTCAAAAGCAACTACGCTCGAGGGTGCGCCCGTTTGTGTGCTTCTTTCAACCGAGCAATGGAAACATGAGTATAAAGCTGTGTTGTCGATAGACTAGCATGGCCTAACAGCTCCTGGACAATTCGTAAATCAGCGCCATTATCAAGCATATGAGTCGCAAAAGAATGACGCAGCTTATGTGGTGTCATATCCATCGGCAAGCCAGCAGCAGCAAGGTGTGCCTTCAAAAGCTTCTGAATTTGCCTAGGATCTACTCGCTGGCCATTTCGTCGTGAGATGACCGGAGAATCTAGCTCTTTCGATAGGCTAAAACGTTTCGTGTAATTATTCAGGCACTGCATTGCAATCGGCCCCAACGGACAAAGTCGTTCCTTACGGCCTTTGCCAACTACCCGTGCAACTCCCTGTTCAAAATCGATATGGCCATAATTTAACCCACAGAGTTCGCTTACACGTAGGCCACCTCCGTACAATAATTCCATAATCAATGTATCGCGGAATGCTTCAAATTCACCCAGCTTGCCCTCTTTCCAAAGCCAAGCGGGAGCCCCCAGTAAAGCCTTCATCTGTGCCTCGGTCAAAAATTTAGGCAGTGGCACATCCAATTTTGGTAAAGCGACTCCAGTGAATGGATTTAACTTCACGATCTCTCGCTGACGTAAAAACAAGTAGAATGCCCGCAGGCCAGAGACGTGGTTATGCAATGTACGTCTTGCCAGGCGTTTGCCCTCTTCAATCAAATAGGATCGCACATCCAGCTGAACAACTGAAGAAAAATCTCCCTGCCATTTTCCACGCCGCGACATCCAGTCGACAAAATTCTCCACAGCTGATCGATAGTTCCTAACCGTGTACTTCGAGACACGACGCTCTAGAGTCAGATGATCACAGAAATCGTTTAGTAAAATAAGGTCCTCAACTGAACCTGATTCTGATTCTGACATGGCATAGAGATCGTTTGGCATAGAAGCCTAATTAAAAACCCCGCAGCAAGCTGCAGGGAATTCTACAAGTTAAACGACCATTCCAAACAAAAATCATTTTTTCCGAAGTTGGAAGCGCTTGGTGACTTCTGCAGCAAATTGCTGATAAGCATAAGCGCCACTGCTGCTTTGATCGTATTCAAAAATTGATTGCCCAAAACTGGGAGCCTCACTCATACGGACCGACCGTGGTATAACCGTGCGAAACACTTCATTCTTAAAGTGTTCGCGAACTTCCTGAACAACCTGATGCCCTAAATTGGTTCGTTGATCAAACATAGTCATTAGGATTCCACCCAACGCTAGATGATTATTCACCCCGGCATCACGCAACTTGTCAACCACTTTGAGTATTTGGCCGAGACCTTCCATCGCCAGATACTCACATTGTAAGGCAATGAGAAGATAATCCGCAGCAGCTAGACTATTCATAGAGAGCATTCCCAACGCAGGCGGACAGTCCAGTACAATAGCCCTAAAATCGCCAGACTCCCGAACCGGCTTCAGGCAATTCCTGAGTTGAGCTAGGTAATTATCGCGTTGAACCAACTCGATCTCAATCGCAGCCATATCCACCTCGGAAGGGATCATAAACAGATTTTTGCCGCTTCCAATTGAGCGAACTTTTTCCAGCGCAGTTCCCTCACCACAAAGCGGCCCATACAAACTACCACCCTCTTCCTTTTCCAATCCAAGGCCACTGGTAGCATTTGCCTGTGGATCCAGATCCACTAATAGCGTGGGGATTCCCTGAGCTGCCAGTGCATAGCTCAGATTGACCGCTGTTGTTGTCTTGCCAACGCCACCCTTTTGATTGGCAATTGTAAATACCGTTGAATTCATTCTGCAAGTCATAGACTGAAGCGATCCTTCGTCGAGCAGAAAGCTCACGAACATCTAATATCCAACCTCTTTCCCATGTGCATTCGATTAAACTTTTTCGCGATAATGCTCTTCACAACTCTGGGTGTAGGCTGCATTAAGAATTCCAATCATCTAAGTAATTTTTCCAGTGATGGCTGTTCACTTTTTCCGGACCGCTCCATGATAAATAGTGATGACTGGTGTGACTGTTGCCTGGAGCACGATATTGCCTATTGGCAAGGAGGCACTAAAGAGCAACGTCTGAGAGCCGACGGGGAACTTCGAGATTGCGTCCTTAAAAAAACCGGCAACCAAACACTAGCAGAGGCGATGTATCAAGGTGTTCGATTCGGCGGAAGTCCCTATTTTTACAACTGGTATCGCTGGGGATACGGGTGGAGCTACAAAAGAAAATATCAGGAACTTACACCTGAAGAACAAGCCCTGGTAAATGAAAAATTGCTTGAATACCTTGAGCAGACTAAGGATTTTGGATCGCCCTGTAATTAGGTTGCATAGACTCACTCGATCAACACAGGCAATCAGCATTCAGTGTTCGAAAAATCGTGTGAACAATGAGAACTACGACATAGGCGATAGTTGCGGATGTGGGCGCTTGCCAAAAGAACCCCACCCAGAATGTTGACAAATGTAGTAGTTGTCAGGTGGCTTTCAATCCCGCCTCCAACGCATCGCGCACATCTGGAGCTATCTTGCAATAACTGGCTCGCGTGAAAGAAATATTCGTACAACGACACTGCGAACAAACACGCCAGGCCCAACGCGCTTAAGCCCATAACTATTCTGTCTTTATGTTTACGGCAGCCTAAAAAAACTGCCAGACTAGTTGTAGGTAACACGAAAAAGAGCATCCAGAGATGAAAGTCTTGGTGAACCCAGAAAGTTGTCGTCAGGATTGGGAACAGAATGACCAGCAATGGCGTCAACAAGCAATGTATCGCGCAAATAGCAGACATACTGATGGCAAGCGAATCCAACCATCCGTGTGTAGAGCATTGCGATTTTGAAACTTCAGACATGTGCAATTAATCGTTATAAATAATGTCTCATGTCAAATGCTTATGGGAAAAACCAGAAAAAATTTACAGTCAATGATTTTAACCTACAGACGCCCGGTAAAAAATATCATTTAATTTTACTTTGTTAAGTTTATGTACTCCTGCTCAGAACCGCTTGCCGTGCAGCCGATTCAATCGAGGCCCGTCTTTTTGCGTGCCGCTTGTTCATGCTGTCGATGACAGATTGTTTTGTTCGATCCGTTCGATCCGTTCGAGGGAGATAAACATCCAGCAGGGCAATGACATCCTGACAACTCAGTAGCTCCAGAGTGTCTTTATGAAATCTGCGTTCCTTTAGCAGGAACAACAGGGCAAGCATCACGAACGACACGTGATGGTGCCAGGCTATCCAGCCACGGGCCTGATAATCGGCCATCTCAACCGAAGTCTTCGCATCCTGAAAAGTCCGCTCTATCCGATAACGACAGGCATGCTTGCCTACCAGCTCAGTCAGCGAAGTACTGGCAGGGGCATTGCTCAGAAAGAACTTACGCTCTGCAGTATCGCTATCAATCACACAAACCGCCCACCACTGCCGGGCTTTTGCTTCTTCGCCGTC
>CAZUYZ010000152.1:0-6618 GCA_964624365.1 uncultured Puniceicoccaceae bacterium | reverse complement strand
TAGCGGGACTTGTTGAAACATCATCTAGTTTGGACATTCCCTCCTTTAATATTTTCGGGTTTGTGGGTATAGCAACACCATCTGGTGTAACAATAAAGTCTGGTTTGTTTGCGGCTACACAGCAGCCCGACAAGGTGTCGTAGCGACAAGGCTGGTTTTCCCGTTGCGTTTCAGCTAGTTAGAAGCTCGTTCCCGGTGGCATCTCCTTTTTCTTTAAAAAAATTTCCTCGGCGCGTTTTTTTCCTGATTACACATCAGGAACCGACGCAGAAAAGTTGAAGAACATCAACTTTTCTGGCGGGTTCGGCAAGCTTTTACAGACAGCTTTTTCTTCGGTACGTTCGATTACCCTGGCCAACTGTTATCAGGCAGTGATGCGTCTAATCAGATTCATTCAGTATCAAAAACTCGCACGACCTGTGCGAGTTTCAGGCGAGCAAGCAGAAGCGAAAAGGCAACTAACAGTAAAAGGGACTGGGCTTTGCCTAAAGCATCACATCGCTTCCGTGGCGGCCTTATTTCCATTGAAGTAGGCAAGCACGGCACTGGTGTCCAGAACGAGCCTAGTATTCATCAATGCGCTCGAAGGCCTCATTTATAGCGCATTCCATTTTGTCGACTTCCTCGGGTTTCATACATCCCGCCAGATCGTCAAAACGCCCTTTTTTAGGCCGACTGTTCAAGGTGTCAATGTAATGCGAGACGGCTTCCAGCTTATCCTCCGGAAGGACTTTGAGTTTTTCTACTGTGCTTTCCAATACGGTCATAATGCTTACATATTGTTCATTAACATCAAAACGGCAAGTCAACTATCGTCATCTTCCAACTCAGTCTTGAGTTCATCGAGAACGGTATTTCCGATCTTGGCCGGATGGGTGGCAGTGTGGATTTCCTTCAGCTTGCGAATCGCAACCTGCGTGTAAATCTGTGTCGTCGACAAATCAGCGTGTCCGAGCAGTTGTTGGATAAAGCGGATGTCCGCGCCGTTCTCGTGCATAAGCGTCGCACAGGTATGGCGGAACAGATGACAGGCTCCCTGCTTGCCGATCTCGGAAGCTTTCACGTAATCGCGGACAAGCTGCGTCAATCGGTTCGGCGTGAACGGCTCGTTTAAGTTATGCCTGCCGTGCTTCCGTAGATATTGATTGCTTCCGAGCCTGCGGTCAGAGCTTCTACGAAACCGAGATCCACTGTTAACAAATCACCATCAATGTATGCGTCCCATAAATTTGAAGCTAAGTTGAATCTCAGTGTGATTCGATGCCAACTAGTGCGATCCAATTCATTCAATGGCATTGACTGCCCCGCAGCGAACCATGTGCCGCTCCCCTGACCGTTTCCATTTAAAAACACCCATTCCCCTGAATTTGTTAGATAAGGAAAAACTGCCACAATTGCAGTTGTTCCAGGTATTAAGGAGAGATTTGGCAGCGCTGACGCAGTCAACTGCATGTAGTAGTCAGCAAATAAAATTAAGCTACCATCTGAATCAAAACTGAGGCTCAGCACATTTTCGGGATTTGCTGGAATAATTCGCACCGATTGCGTACCTGATTGAGCAAAATCGTCTGCAGTAACAATTGAAGTGTACGTCGTTGTCCAGTCACCGGACAGTGCAGCCTCATCTGGAAAACCTTCCTGGCCTTCAAAGTCTGTTTCATAGGGCAAAGTCACCTGAGCAAAAGCTGCTGGCGCGGTAAAAATTACAATGATCGATAATACAAAAAATGAGTGCAACTTCATGGCTGCGAGAAAAATATGAAAATCAACCAATGATCGAGAAGTAACTATTGTTTAATCAGAATAAAGAATGATTCTAATGATAGATTAAGTATAACTTCTAGGCCGGCTGACTCAAATCTCTAAAAACCCGTCTTCAAAATGTTAATGGAGCACTAATCAGATGAACTTCCTGAATAGCAAAACAGCGTTCTGCCCACCGAAGCCAAGATTGTTGCAAATAGCGACATCCACGTCGACTTCCCGCATTTTGTTTGGCACGTAGTCCAGATCACAGTCAGGATCCGGTTCTTCGTAATTGATCGTTGGTGGCACCTTACCATCGCGGATGGAGAGCGCGCAAACGATTGACTCAATGCCGCCGGCAGCGCCCAAAAGATGGCCTGTCATGCTTTTTGTGGAACTCACGGGAATTTTGTAAGCGTGATTACCGAGAGCTTTCTTAATTGCAAGCGTCTCAAACTTGTCATTGTAGGGCGTAGAGGTTCCGTGAGCATTGACGTAACTAACGTCTTCAGCCTTAATCTCTGCTTCCTCAATGGCTTCTGAGATTGCACTGGAGAGCGCTTTACCCTCGGGGTCTGGAGAAGTTATGTGGTGCGCATCGCAGGTAGCGCTGTATCCCGCAATCTCGCAGTAAATAGTCGCCCCGCGTGCTTTTGCATGATCAAGCGTCTCCATAATTAGAACTCCCGAGCCTTCTCCCATTATGAATCCATCACGGCCTTTGTCGAAGGGTCGACTAGCTTTCTCGGGCGTATCGTTGAAACTTGTGCTCATTGCCTTCATTGAGCAAAAGCCAGCATATCCAAGTCTCGTGACTGCGGCCTCGCTGCCACCGGCAACCATTACATCTGCTTTGTTGTCACGCAGCATGCGAAATGATTCTCCAATACTGTGCGTTCCAGACGCACAGGCACTGACGATTCCGTAGTTAGGACCACGAGCGCCAACCTCAATAGCAACAACGCCACTGGCAATATTAGCGATCAGCGAAGGAATCATAAAGGGTGAAACCTTTCGCGGACCTTTTTCGAAGAGACGATGCGATTGTGTCTCAATCGTCATCATTCCGCCGATTCCGGAGCCGATCAACACACCAAAACGCTCAGGCACAAGCTTCGCTGGATCAATACCAGCATTTTGCAGAGCAAGCTTTGATGAAGCAACCGCGAATTGTGTATAGCGATCGTTGCGCTTCGCTTCTTTTGGGTCCATGAAATCACCGGCATTGAAGTCTTTAACTTCAGAACCCACCTTTGATGGATAATCGGTTACATCAAAGGCCGTTACAGCGTCGATACCACTCTGCCCCGAAAGTAAGCTCTGCCAGAAAGGCTCCGACCCAATACCATAACTGGTGACTGCGCCGACACCAGTCACCACGACTCGCTGTTGTTTGGACGTTACACCCATTGCTCGTTGCTAAAAATTGAGTCGCACTTTAATGCGACTCAACGTAAAATACCAAATGTTATCTAGTCAACTTCGCCAGCGGCTTTAGCTTTTTCGATTATGTACTCATAAACATCACCGACTGTGACGAGTTTCTCAGCATCCTCCTCAGGAATCTGATCTTCAATAACGCTATCAAACTCTTCTTCAAATGCTAGGATCAGTTCAACCAAATCAAGGGAATCAGCCCCTAAATCGTCAATAAAGTGAGCTTTATCAGTTACCTGGCTTTCTTCTTTTATCTCAAGTTGCTCAACAATAACAGAGTTTACGCGTTTTTTGATTTCGTCTATAGTCATAATATGTATTAGGTTAAGGTTAAATAAGATTTCATGATCACATGACCATACCGCCGTCAACTGTAAAAACCTGACCGGTGATGTAACCAGCTTCTTCGGAAGCCAGAAATGCTGTCATCGCAGCAATTTCCTCTGCAGTTCCCATACGTTTCATAGGGATGATGCCTAACACGGCTCTTTGCTGATCTTCGTTAAGTTCGGCTGTCATATCGGTTCGAATAAAGCCAGGGGCGACTGCATTCACAGTAACATTTCGCGCGGCAAACTCCTTTGCCAAGCTTTTAGTGAGGCCGATCATGCCTGCCTTAGTAGCTGCGTAATTGGCCTGACCTGCGTTGCCAGTGAGACCAATCACTGAAGAAACATTGATGATACGTCCCCAACGCTTGCGGGTCATAGGACGGGTAAGATTTTTAATCCAACTAAAACAGCTGGTCAAATTCGTTGCAATGACATCGTCCCAGTCGTCATCACTCATACGGAACAGTAGGCCGTCACGGGTAATCCCGGCGTTGTTGACCAGAACATCAACCGTTCCGTGCTTTTCGAGAAATTGCTCTGATGCCGATACGACTGCTTGTCTGTCGGCAACATCCACTGCTAAATGCTCGGCAGAACCACTCTTTTGATTAATAGCCTCAGCAACTGCGCCGCAAGAATTTTCCGAACGGCTCACGCAAATCACGTGCAGCCCTTTATCCGCAAGAAGCTCAGCAATACTTTTGCCAATACCACGCCCTGCTCCAGTCACCAGAGCTACCCTTTTGTTGGTTGTTTCAATCATTTGGTTACAGTTAGTTGCTTTCTAAGATAAGTGAAGTCATTTTGATTATTCATTATCAAGCAAGTGCTAAGTTTATTTTTATGAGGGATTGCTTGAAATTTTTCCGTGAGATTGACAGGCGCTAGACAAAACGACTGAGGTGTCACCATGCCAGAACCTAAAGAACAACGCATCCAAAAGATTATAGCACAGGCAGGCGTTTGCTCGCGCCGAGAAGCCGAGCGTCTGATCACAGAAGGCAAAGTACGGGTAAATGGAAAAATCGCTCGATTGGGTGATAAGGCTTTACCGAGTGCTGCAATCTTCGTTGAAAACAAGCCCATACTTAGCAAACCGGATCGCACACTTACCCTACTGATGAATAAACCCAAAGGTTATTTATGCACTAACTCGGATCCATTTGCAGAAAAAACAGTTTTCCAACTGCTACAGCCCGAATTTCAGAGAATGCGCCTGTTCTGTGCAGGAAGGTTGGACAAGGACAGTGAAGGCTTATTGATATTGACCAATGATGGAGCGCTCGCACATCGAATCTCTCATCCCAGCGCTGAAATCACCAAACGCTATCGCGTCGTCCTCCACCGCGATTTCAAAAAAGCAGATATCCCGAAATTGTTGAATGGCATAGAATATGAGGGCGACTTCCTAAAGGCAGAAAGAGTACTCCCCGCTCCGGATATTAACGAAGGCGCTGCACGACGCCTGGAAGTGCATCTGCACCATGGCAAAAAACGCGAGATCCGGCGTCTCTTCGAAGCACATCGCTATTTTGTCAAAAAACTAGTCCGCGTTCAGATTGGCGCTCTAGTTCTCAAAAATATGCCCCGGGGCAGCGTGAGGGTGCTCGGGAAAAAAGATATCGAACGGCTTTTTTGCTAATGAACACAAATTCAGTATCGATCTAATGCAATCTAACCTCTAAAAGCTAAAAATCATGCAACTTATCGACGGCAATGCTATCGCAGCTTCAATTATTGAAGAACTTACTACCGAAGTAAAAAAGCTGAACGGCCCAAAGCCGACAATTGCTTTTATCCGCGTCGGCGATGACCCGGCGTCCGTTTCCTATGTTAATAAGAAGGAGAAAACTGCACGCGCAATTGGCATCAACAGCCAGCTAACGCAGCTTCCGGTGACCATCTCACAGGAAGAGTTGTTTGCTCATATCGACCGATTAAACGCAGATTCCAGAGTACACGGCATCTTAATCCAAGCGCCCCTGCCAAACCATATCGACGAAACAACTACCTTCAATCGAGTTTTACCGAGCAAGGATGTAGACGGTTTCAACACGGTAAACATTGGCAAACTTTGCCAGGAAGATCACAGTGGCTTTATTGCTTGCACACCCGCTGGAATCGTTCAACTCATTGATCGCAGTGGTATCGAAACCGAAGGTAAACATGTCGTTGTGCTTGGGCGCAGCCAAATCGTTGGCAAGCCCGCAGCGCTCTTAATGATGCAAAAAAACATCCCTGGGAATGCAACTGTTACCGTTTGCCATTCACGCACTGCCGATCTACCAGGCATTACTCGTCAGGCAGACGTATTAATCGCAGCTATCGGTCGTCCACATTTCGTGACTGCCGATATGTTAAAAGAAGGCGTTAGTGTAATTGACGTCGGCATTAATCGGATTGAAGACTCGTCTCGAAAAAGAGGTTATCGACTCGTTGGTGATGTGGACTTCGATGCCATTTCACAAAAGGCAAGTCACATAACACCCGTCCCGGGTGGAGTTGGACCCATGACAGTTGCCATGCTGATGCAAAATACAGTAAAAGCTTTTAAAGACAGTCCGATCGGGCAAGAGCAGTAATCCAAACGCGATGAGCGCCGAACCCACTAAATATCCCAAAAGTGTATTGGACTCAGTTCTCTCGGAGAATGGTCCTATGCCAGCAGCTCGCTTTGGGATACGCTTACAGGCCTTTTTTTTTGATTGGGTATTTATCGGCATGCTTGCCGCTATTCTGGTTCGTTTGATTATTCCTCATTTTTTTCCCAGCGCTATCGTTGAATCTAATAATTGGTTGGATGACTTTGCCGAATGGATCGCTCAGGATGGTTTGACGAAAAATATCCCGATGCCTCAGTGGAGTGAAGATTTTGCTATTACAATGGCCTTTTCTCAGCTCTTGGTTTTTGGCATTTTTTGGTTATATTTCACAGTCAGTGATACGTTCTTTTCCGGCTATACTTTCGGGAAATCAATTTGCCGTTTGCGCACGGTAAGTACTGTTACCATGAAAAAGCCTGCGTTCATGTCATCAGTAGCAAGAGGTGGATTAAAAGCCCTGGCCATGTTTTCTCCGCTTATACTTCTAGTCACGATAGCCG
>CAZUYZ010000151.1:0-5758 GCA_964624365.1 uncultured Puniceicoccaceae bacterium | reverse complement strand
CGCTTACGGATACTTTTGAGATGACTGTGATTCGTTCTCAGGCTCAGTTCGCGAGTGCAGGATTTACTGTCAATGAATCAGCCAATGGTGTAATTGAACTGACTCGTGACAACGCTTCCGTTGTGTCGGCCGTAGATGTTCTTATTACTGGTGGATCGGCTTTGAGTAGCCCAAGTGCAGGAGGTTTTCATGATTACGATGCTACGGCATATCCGGTTCGTGTGGTCTTTGGAGTTAATGAATTCAACAAGACCGTTACTATTCCAATTGTAGACGAGAATTTGGTTGAACTAACAGAGACAATCGACTTTGAGGTCGTGGCGGTAGACAATGTACGGATTGTTAATCAGAATACCACAACACTGACGATTCTGGACAATGATGAGGCTGTTATTGATGTTGCCGGAGCAGCGACTGACGAAGCCGATGTGGCAACGTTTACGGTGACCATTTCGAATCCGGTCGATGCGAATGTAACGGTTGACTTTGCAACATTGAGCACGGGTGAGGCTGTTTCCAATACTGATTTCACTGCAATTACGGGCCAGCTGATCACCTTTGCCGCTGAAACGACGACGCCACAGGTCGTGACGGTTTCGGTTGTGGATGATGAGATTGTGGAAACAGATGAGGCGATCCCCGCGCAATTGAGCAATTTGGACGGGCAGGCCCGCGCTGTTTCAATTGGGCAGTCGACCCCGGCCATTATTCTCAATAATGACATTGCAAGCCTTCAGATAGACGATGTGGCTCTTGATGAAGGGCATAGTGGAGAGACAATTTTCACTTTCACGGTTTCCAGCGATAAGTTTGCAAGCCGAGATATGACAGTCGAAGTCAATACGAGCGACTTATTAAATGAAGCTGTCGCAGGGAGCGATTATACCGCAAATCCATCTGAAGTCCTAACAATTGATGCTGGCACGTTATCAACAACAATAAGCATTTCCATACAGGGGGATCTGACTGCCGAATTAGATGAATCATTTGCAATTAACCTTTCCAATGCTAAATTCAATGGTGATGCAGATGCTACCCGGGTTGTGATTGGTGATAGTCAGGGTATCGGTACGATCATTAATGACGATTTTGATTATGGTGATGCGCCGGTTTCCTATCCGACATTGCTTGAAGATGACGGTGCACGACACCAGCCATTTGGTCCTCAGTTAGGTGCGGATTGGGATGAGGAGCCTGAAGGTGCTCCAAGTGAAAACGCGGATGCGGATGATGATGAGGACGGCGTTTATATTCTGGGTGCACCTCGTGTTTCCGCAAGTTTGGATACCACTGCCAGTGTTAATGTAAACCTGCAAAACGCTGCTACTGCGTTGCTGGATGCCTGGTTCGACTTTAACCAGGATGGTGACTGGGATGATTCGGGCGAAAGAATCGTTTCGGGACTTACGCTTGTACCAGGCAACAATACAGTATCTTTCATTGTTCCTGAGACGGCACAGGCAGGTAATACCTTTGCACGTTTCCGTGTCAGTACAAATGGAGTGGATTTGCCAACTGGTTTGGCTGACGATGGTGAGGTGGAAGATTATCGATTCAACATAGCGCCAATTGCCAGTGGGGTGGATGTGCTTCTGCCGCCTGATGGTGGAGATGCTCAGGTGACGGTAGACTCGGATGATCATCTGGTCATTACTGATCGGGATGGCAAAGTGCTATTCCGTGGGCTAACGGCTGAAATCGACCAGATTTCAATTAATGGCAGTGAAGGCACTGATAATCTGACGATTGCTGCAGAGAATTCGTTGACTGCGTCTCTGAGTTTCGACGGAGGCGATGGAATCGACAGTGTCAACTTTGATGCGGGGGGCAGTCATATTGTGGGCGATTTGACATTAATTGCTGAATCCATAACCGATGATGGAGATGCAATGATTACCGGCACGACTTCGATTCTGAATGCCGCTGCAGTTACATTGGACAGTGCCGGGAATGACTTTGTGGGTGCAGTAATTATAACGGCTAACAATGCTACATTAGTCGATGCCAACGCGATCGATTTGGGCGCTGTTACGCTAACGGGCTCCCTGGCCGTGACGGCGGGTGGTGCCGTGACCGACAGTGGCACAGTCAATATTGCCGGTACGACAGGGGTTATGGCTAGTGGCTTTGATGTGACGCTGGACAGTGTGACCAATGACTTTAGCGGCACGGTCAATGCGACCGGTGCCACGATTACGCTTGATGATGCCAATGCCCTGACTCTGGGTACTGTGACGGCCACGGGCGATCTGGATGTTATGGCTGCCACAGATATTGTGATCGACGGCGCGGTTATGGCGAATTCGACAGACCTTGACGCGGTGTCGGGTAGTCTCACTGATACTTTGAGTGGTGAGTTGGCAATAGTTACAACGACAGATCTTTTCGCTGGTACGAATATCAACTTTGATTCAGCGACTAATAACTTTGGTGATGAAGTAACGGCACAGGCGGGTACTTCGATTACTCTTATCGATATTGATTCGATTACCATTGCCGATTTACAATCCGGCAATGGTAGTATTGATGTTGATGCCGGTGGCGCCATCAGTGCTATTAATGTGGTATCTCTCACTGATGCGGACGCTAATGACATTCGTCTGACGACCACGGATGGTTCCATTCTCTACGGCGATATCAATGCAGGCAATTTTGGTGATATAATTTTAACAGCTGCGGATGCGATTGTTGACGATGATGATGCCGGAACGATACTGAAGGGTGATATGGTCATTGCAACTACTGCAACTGGCATAGATCTCTCTTCTCTGCAGGCGGATAGTGTAGTACTCGAAAATACCGGTGCCACTGGCGACATTGTTGTGATTGAGCAGGCTGCAGGTGGAGGTTTGCTGGTCACCAGTGCGATCCAGAGCAATGTAGGCAGTACGGGCAATATCTCGATCGTGACCGAGTCGGGCTTGCTGACCATCGGCGGTACGGGTGTATCTGTTGCGAGTGATGGAAATGTTACACTGACATCATCCGGAGGTGCGATCACAGTGAACGCTGTGGTAACCACTGTCGGTGGCTCAATTGATTTGGATGCAGACACGGCGATCAATCAGAATGCTGAAGTCAACTCTGCCGGTGGAGCAATCACCTTTATTGCCGGAAGCGCTATCGCCATGCAGGACGGAGTTTCCACAACGGCCTTGTCCGGTGCAGCCAGTGGCACGATCACGTATACCGCTGAAACCGATGTGCTGTTGAGTCATCTTCAAGCCGATGGTGCGATCACAGTCACTTCCAATGCGAGTGGAATTTTTGATAATCTGACTGGAGAAGCCACGGATGATCCTGCCGTGATCAACCTTGAAGGACCCGCAAGTGAGGTGACGCTGAGGGCAGCTACCGGAATCGGAACTGATTTGGATGAACTGGACCTGCATGTTGCAGCGGTGACAGCAACCAACACAACTTCCGGCGGCATCTTTCTTGAAGAAGTGGATGATTTGCGGATTTCTAATGTTGCAGAAGGCATCGTCTCTTCGGGTAGCGACGGCAGTTTGGTTTTGGAGCTACTGAATGGTCCGCTAACTGTAGGCGGCGTTATTCAAGTTGCTGGAGCTACTGGTAATGTTTATCTGGTGACCAGAGAGACGGAAGAAGGCGTTATTGCGGATATCAACCTGAATAATACCCTGACCGCTTCAGGTACCATCAGCCTGCATGCTGCAGATTCGATTACACAAGGTACAGGTGGTAACATTACTGCGACAACAAATGGCAAGAGCATCGAACTGCTGGCCGCCGATGCAATCACAATGGCAGCGGGAACGAAGACTTCTAGTATGGATAGTAACATCCGTTATCAGGCCGATAATGGCAACATTACTTTGGAAGAGTTGGATGCAGGACAGGGTAATCTGGCAGTGATTGCCACAGCTGGTTCGATTTTAGATCTGGCTGATGCTGACGCGGTTGATTTAGTCGGCGCTGGCCTAATCTTAGGCGCCGGAGGCAACATTGGTCTGTCAAGCAACCAATTGGAGACTTCGGTGAGCACGTTGAGTGCAACCGCACAGTCAGTTACCGGAGGAGTCTTTATTACGGAGACCGATGACATCACGATTAATACGATTACCGTGAGCGCTGATCGTGTCGCAGTGGATGGCAGTCTGTCAGGCACTGTATCAACGACTCAGGAAGATATTTTAAGTTCAGCAGCGCTGGTCCTGACAACTGTCAATGGCTTGATTACCATTGAAGGCGGAACCGATGCGAGCGGCGTGGACGTGACGGGCAATACTCTCATCAGGTCCGGTGAGTCTGGTGAGACATCCGAAGATGACGCTGACGACATTGTCGCTAATGCGTTTGTGCAGAGCGGCGGTTCTTTGAGTCTTCATGCCGCAGATGATCTGAGCATAGGAGCCAACGGTCGATTAGAGACGATGGGCGTGGGCTTGACGATTGATGTGGTTGCCATGGGAGGTATTGCCATGGCTGACGGAGGTGAAGTGCGCACTGCCAATGGCGATCTTCGCCTGGAAGCAGCGACGGGTAACATTGTATTGGGGCTATTGCAGGCGGGTAGCGCGAATGTGGGTGTCATTGCACCGGTAGGTTCGATTCTCGATCTTTCCGGTGACACAAGCAGTTCTGACATCATTGCCTCGGCGGTTTTGCTGACTGCAGGAACAGACGTAGGGGCGTCGGCCGATGCGTTGGATACGACCGTAGGAACGTTAACAGCGGTAGCCTCAGGTAGTATCTTTATTTTTGAAACTGATGCTGTTATTGTGGATACCGTCGCTGTTTCTGTGAACCGTGTAAATGCAGTTGGCGCTTTCGAAGCTTCTGCTGTAGTGGCAACGCAGTCAGACTTGGGAGCGGTGAGCAATGGCGCTTTGGTCTTGAGCGCTGGCGGCAATGTTCATTTGAAAGATGGCGCTGACGCTGACAATATAGCCGTTGTTGCCAGCGGCAGCGGAGCCATACGCCTTGAAGCTGGCGGAGATTTGCAGATTGAGAGCGCTGTGGATGGTGGAGCAGGGCATATCACTCTTCTGACCAATGGCTCTATTGTACACAATAGTTCTGGTAATGGTGAAGCAGACGTGACCACAACGTCCGGAACGATCGATATTCGTACACTGTCCGCTTACACCGCAGCCGAAGGGGATGAAGTGAGCTCCACAACAGGCGCTATCACTATCGATGCGGCGAACGATCTGACCCTTTCTAAAGTGAGCACAACAGGCAGTGTAGCGCTTATTTCAAGCAACGGATCTGTTCTGGACAACGCTGACATAGATGCCGTCGATATTGCAGCGGATGCATTGCTAATAAAAGCAGCTTCAGGCATTGGCACGAATGCGAACCATATTGAGAGTATGGTTAACCGTTTGAGCAGTTCTTCCGACAGTGCAGGTACTTTCATTACGGAGGCAGATGCCTTGCTGGTCTCAGAGGTAGATGTCTCTGTCAATCGCATGGGAACAGACGGTGTGCCTGTTTCAACCATAGCGCTGACTCAGTCGGATCTTACCACGTCATCCGGAGGTGCAATCGTTTTAATAACTGGTGGTGATCTGACCTTAAGCGACAGTGATGGGGATGACAGCGACGCGGTTGTCGGAAATGGTGTTGCTGTTAGCGCAGCAGGTGCGGGTAATATCCTGCTGGAAGTGTCAACGGGTTCAGTGATTTCAAACGCAGACCTTCTGAGTGGTGCCGGTCATATTACGCTTAAGGCCGGCATGAATATAACGCTTGCCGCTGGTGTTGATGTGACGACGGCTTCGACCGGCAC
>CAZUYZ010000150.1:0-21503 GCA_964624365.1 uncultured Puniceicoccaceae bacterium | reverse complement strand
CCACAGACGCTACATGTTTACGAACCCAGGGATATTTACGAAAGAATGCAGACACTCAATTCTGAGCGTATAAAGCTACTTAGAACATATAACGACTTGGGGAGCCTCCAGAGTGAAACGAAAAGGCAAATTCAAGAACGCCTTGACAAAATCGAAGACCAAAACGGAGCGCTCGACAAACAGCGAAAAGAAGCACGTCAGATGTACAGCGATCAGGATCATCGTCTATTGGAAACGACACCTTCAGACGAAAAGTATGTATATAATAATTATTCCTACAGTGGCGGTGGCATCGGCCCCGCAATTATCGGGACATTTTTATTAGTCACCGGCTCGATAGCGATTGCCCTTGTACTGGGTATACTATGTGCCGTTTACCTAAGCGAGTACAGCAAACCTGGCAGGCTGCTGAGGATCATCCGTCTCTCTATACTCAATTTATCCGGTGTGCCCTCGATCGTATTTGGACTTTTTGGTTTTGGCATGTTCGTGCTATTTCTAAAATGGGGTGTATCCATGATAGCCGGATGGTTTACCCTGGCCATCATGGCGCTTCCAGTAATTATCACTGCGAGCGAAGAATCGCTTCGAGCAATTCCCAAGGGTTTTCGGGAAGGCTCACTCGCACTGGGTGCATCCAAGTGGACCAGCATCCGCACAAATGTTCTGCCATATGCACTTCCTGGCATTCTGACATCCTCTATTATGGGGATTGCCCGAGTCGCCGGCGAAACAGCGCCGATTATGTTCACCGCTGCATTTGCGCTACGCGACCAGTTACCTTGGCAAGGTTTGAAAAGTCCTGGTGATTTCTTTTTTCAAGGAGTCATGGCATTGCCTTACCATATTTATGTTGTCAGTTCAAAGATCCCTCAAAATGAATATACACAAGCAATGCAATATGGCACCGCATTCGTCTTCTTGCTGATCGTTGGATTTTTTGCATTGAGTAGTATTCTGCTTCGCATTCGGATCCGTAAGCGTTATAAGTGGTAAACTGCCAGAAATTAGCAAAGCAACCAGATGAATAAATCCACTCCTCAAAAAATTTCAGACAGACCTGTTGAAAACAGTCCGATCATCAAAATTCGCAACTTCGACTTTGCGTATGGCGATACGCAGGCTCTGTTCGATATCAGCATGGATATTTACGAGAAAGAAGTGACTGCTTTTATCGGACCTTCGGGCTGCGGTAAATCGACCTTTCTCCGATGTTTTAACCGCATGAACGACTTGATTGATGTTGCTCGTATTAAGTCGGGTGAGATTGAAATCAGCGGCGTGAACATCTACAACAAAGACGTTGACGCCATCGAGCTCCGCAGACACGTCGGCATGGTCTTTCAGAAATCGAATCCATTTCCGAAATCAATTTACGAAAATGTTGCCTACGGCCTGCGTATCCAAAACATCAAAGACAAGAGCAAGATCGACGCGGTTGTTGAAGAATGCCTGCGTAACGCTGCTCTTTGGGATGAAGTTAAGGATCGACTCAACGAGAGCGCACTGGGAATGTCGGGCGGCCAGCAACAACGCCTCTGTATTGCCCGAGCGCTTGCTGTGCGCCCTAAAATCCTACTGATGGACGAGCCATGCTCGGCACTGGACCCGATTGCCACAGCGAAAATCGAAGAGCTTATCCACGAGCTAAAAAAACAATTTACCATCATTATTGTTACTCACAGCATGCAGCAGGCAGCTCGCGTGTCAGACCGAACCGCATTTTTTTATCTTGGTAAGTTAATTGAGTATGGACAAACGGATCAAATTTTTATGAATCCTAAGGATGAACAAACGGAAGCTTACATTTCAGGTCGCTTCGGTTAATTGATTCAAAATCTGTCTAAGTAAAATTTCTTGCGCACTTGTATGAAACGTTTCTACCAACAAGAACTTGAAGATCTTCGAACAAAGCTGGTTCTTATTGGAGAAAAAGCCAAAGAAGCGGCAAATATCGCAATCGAAGGATTCCTTGAAAATAATCTCGAAAAGCTTACCCAGGCAACTAGCCTGGACAATACAATTGATCAGCTGGAAGCTGAAATCGATCAAGCTTCCGTACGCTACATCACGCTTCGCTCCCCGGTCTCTATTGACGTCCGCTTCATATTGGTCGCAATAAAAGCGAGCCATGACCTTGAACGAGCAGGAGACGAAGCGGAAAAAATTGCTACCCAAGCAAAAAAAATTCTATCGAAAGATGGTGTTTCCGGTGAAACTGCAACGATTGGTGAAATGAACAAGTTGGCCAGTTCTATGATGCAGGATGCCATCACTGCACTGATCGAAGAAGATGTTGAACTCGCCAGACAAGTCATCGACAGAGATAAAAAAGTTAACCGTTTGAATAAAAAAAACTTCAAGTTTTTCTCTGTTGCCCCCGAAGGTGAATTAACAGAAAACGCCACTCACTTCCAAAAAATATTTATCTCAAAATCAATTGAACGTATTGCTGATCACGCCAAGAATCTGGCAGAGGAAGTAATCTACCTTCTCACTGGGACGCAGAATCCGAGTTAGAATCAGCCCCATTTAATTGATACCATAGCCCTAAGCATGGCTCAAAACTTCGGCAAAAAAGTGAATAGCCTTAGGACCAGCATTGTAGCCTACGCAGATGTTGGATTTGGCAATACACTCTACATTCGAGGTGAAGGAGCTAAGTTGAGTTGGGAAAAAGGGCTGCCGTTAAAAAATATATCTGCAACCGAGTGGGCCTTTGGTACCAACGAAGTAACTGGCCTAATCACCTTTAAATTTCTAATTAACGATCAGATTTGGGCTGAAGGCAGTAATGTCTCGGCTTGGGCAGGCAGCAGGTCCATCAGTTCACCGGAATTTACGTAGACTAATAATAACTGTCCCGAGAAGTTTTTAGCAACTCACGCAAAAGTGCTTAACTTCAAACGACAACTCCCTGAAACTCTTTGTCGTCATCTCTCGTCATCGCGTCCAACCGTAGTTTAAGTTCACTAGCCACTTGTTCTGCGCCGTTTCTAAAAATTCCATCGTCTTTTTCAATTAGCTCCATCTTTACCTCAATGCAACTGAAGGGATAGGGTATATAAAATCGATCCCAGCTTTTTAGGCGAAATGACTTTGAGAAATTGTATGATAATAAAACGATTCCCGAACCGGTTCGAAGCGCCAACGAAGCCGCACCCGCTTTCATTTCGTACATCGGACCACGAGACCCATCCGGAGTCACTCCGACATCGTAGCCCGATTTACTTGCTAGTAGCATCTCGCGATAAGCCTGAGGACCTCGGCGATTCCTCGATCCACGAATTGCTTTAACTCCCATTAGATCCAATAATCCTGACAACCATGCGCCTGCCCCGCTGGCGCTAACGATAGCAGCAAGCTTACGATCACGAACGTACCGACGATAGAATTCCGGCATAACAAACAAACGATTATGCCATAGTACGGCAACGAATGGCGGTTGGTTACTCGCAATGATTGCTTGCGTCTTCTCGCTGAGTTGAAACCGTAATGTCCGCGTCCACAAGTGAATCATAGAACGAACTAATTTGAGCAAAAATAAATGATACCATTCCAGTTTCCTAGGTCTCTTATTTCTCACGCTGCTCGGCTTCGCTCGACTCTCTAAACTCTTCTGGCTCATATTTTGTTAGGAAAATGCGATTCTGTCTGGATAACAATTTCTGTATTTCCATGAGATACTAATAGAAACGCTGAGCATATCCAATATGCAAACCCAAACATTCTTAGTTCTGGGTCTAAAGTTCCTTGACCCGCAATTCAAAGCTTCATTTGTTCACGACTTATGACAAATAAAACATCTAGCGATGGACTCATGGAAGAAATTGTCGGCCTTTGCAAACGCCGTGGCTTCATTTTTCCCTCTTCCGAGATTTATGGTGGTTACAATGGATTCTACGATTATGGCCCGCTGGGTGTAGAACTGCGAAATAATATCAAGAATGCCTGGTGGCGTGATATGGTGCAGCGCCGTGATGATATCGAAGGCCTTGATTCAAGCATTATCATGCATCCGGATATCTGGAAAGCATCCGGCCACGTCGATGGATTTTCCGATCCTATGGTAGATTGCAAAGAATCCAAGCTGCGCTATCGCGCCGACCAGCTGTTTTTTGCCCCGGTCATTGTTGACGAAGAAACCATAGGCTACGTATCTTTACTTGAATCCCCCGATCAACAGGAAACCGCTGAAAAAGCGGCTAATGAATTAAAGCGTAAGGCTGCCAAACAGGGAACACTCGCCCCAGTCATCCTTAAAGATTACACTGAAGCAACTGCTGAAGAGTATGAATTGATCCCTTCACCCGCAACCGGAAAGCCGGGATCGCTAACACCACCGCGCGAATTCAAACTTATGTTTGAGACCAGGGTCGGCCCGCTGGCAGACGACTCTGCAATCGCCTATCTTCGACCGGAAACCGCCCAAGGAATTTTTGCCAATTACAAGAATATAGTTGATACTGGTCGCGTAAAAATACCATTTGGCATCGCTCAAATCGGCAAGGCATTTCGCAATGAAATCACTCCGCGTAATTTCATTTTCCGTTCCCGTGAATTCGAACAGATGGAAATCGAATATTTCATCTCTCCGGATGCTGACTGGAAACAACTGCATCGAGAATGGTTGGACACCTGCATTAACTGGCTGGTCTCCATTGGACTTCCGCGTGAGTCCATCACAGAGGACATTCATCCACAGGAAAAACTCGCTTTTTACTCCAAAGCTACGACCGATCTTATGTTCAACTTCCCGCATGGCAAGCAAGAGCTGTGGGGCATTGCCTGTCGTGGTGATTATGATCTTACGCAGCACCAGGAATCTTCTGGTAAATCCATGGCAATCTTCGATGAAAGTAAAAAAGAAAAGTATGTTCCGCATGTAATTGAACCCTCTCTCGGCGTCGATCGTACATTGCTTGCCGTGCTTACCGCAGCCTATTGCGAAGACGAAGTTCCAAATGACAAAGGAACTATGGAGAAACGCACAGTCTTAAAGTTCAGTCCCAAAGTCGCACCTGTAAAAGCCGCGATATTTCCGCTTTTGAAAAACAAGCCCGAACTGGTGGAATGCGCACAGGCGCTTTACAAAAAACTGCAACGCCGCTGGAATGTATTCTATGACGCCTCAGGAGCGATTGGCCGCCGTTATCGACGACAGGATGAAATTGGTACACCTTATGGTATCACGGTCGACTTTGATACCATTGAAAAAGACGGCACAGTAACTATTCGTGATCGCGATACATGTGAGCAAAAGCGCATTAGTGAGGACGATTTGATTGCATTTCTGGAAGAAAAAATCGACGGTTAAAAAGCCACTTTACTGCACCGATTTCACTGCTCTGCGTTATCTGGTTGCCGACCTTTCCAGGCTCCTCTCAAGAAATAAATCAAGGCAATCATCGCGAAACACGTCATTGTAATCCATAGGTAAATCCAGTTTTCGGAAGAAACTGCAACTGTTTTATAATAAACGAGTTCGTAAAAAAAACTTCCTAAAATACCTGCCACATTAATTGTAAGTAAGCTATATAGAGCCTGTGCCTGACCACTGAGCTTTACAGGAACACGGTCGTTGATAAAAACCCGCCCAATAACAAACATGAAGGCGTAAATAGGGCCGTGTAGTGCGATCCCTAGCAAAATAATTGGCAACAGTCCAGTCGCTCCGGACAATGCCAGCAATGCAAATCGAGCAACTCCCATCAACATGGATGCAAGTATCAGCAGACGCATTCGGTAATGCCCGGCCAGAACACAAAGTAAGAGCATTGCAACTATTTCAACTCCCTGCCCGATCGTCATTTGAGCGGCCGGATGCTTGCTTCCAAACGCCAACAACATCTCAGGTACTGCCAAAAAGAACGAGAAGCCAGGTATCATAATCAGCATTGAAGCGACGTAAAAAGTGCGTAACTCTTTATCCTTTAGAACACTAAAAGCACTCAGCCCAAGCAATGCCTTCCAACCACGACTAGCCTTATCTTCCGGTAAAGTTGCAGGCAACAAAAAGCAGACACATCCTAGCAGCATTCGGATGTATGCCGCAATGCAACCAACCACAGCGGAAGTATCCAGGCTCAAACCGCTTACAATTAGGCCGGCAATTAACCAGCCTAGAGTCCCACACAGCGAAAACAGGGGGAAAGACTTTTCCGGGTTCGCCAAATTGACCAGTTTAATTTTGGCGATAAGTGGTATCATCGGGGCGGAAATCAAGGCATTGAACCCCTGAAAGAACAGGTACCATCCGGGATGCCAGCCCCAGCCAAGGGATGAGAATGCCAGCCATAAAAAAATAGCGCCCAGTATGCTTAACACACCCAATAACTTTTGTGCCTCGATCCTACGATCCGACAGGGATGCAAAAATCAGTATGGAAAAGATTCCCATCAACTGGGAAAGGGCAAGCGTGATCGGCGCTGCCCAGCGCGCGTTATGAGCGTCAAGGATATTTATCAGGGAGGGCACCCACATTCCCATCGACATGTACATCATAAAGGTGGCTACCCCTATTAGATAAAGACGATGCTTTGGAAAAATTCTTATCGGTTGCATTTCATTCGGATGCTACTGGCCTCTCAACACTGGAAATATGAAGAGGCGCATTTATACGATTCAAGGTAAATGTATATTTGCACTACACGTGATAGTTACTTCACCTTAACTTCAAACTTATGAGCACTCAATTCGAACATCTATACTATGTCTGAAAACGCCATCTGCGTTTACCTCGATTCCGTTATGGCATTTGGAATAGGCGCTCACGAAAAAACGTGGCTCTGTGCACGGCGCCTACTTGATTATTCACAGTTTTGTCCAGTTTTGTTAATGCATAGCTAATCCTAAACCAAGCGCTATTCTTGGCATGAAGGAGCGGATCCTATTATAGGCAAATTAGGTTAGTGCTTGTGGGATGTGGGGGCGGCAATGACCCACATTACATTGTTTGAATGAGTCGAAAGAGTGCTTAGAATTGCGCCTTGCTTGAACGATATCCCCAAAGCGCTATTTTCAATGAGCATGCTTTTTTTATAATGCTTGACTTGTCAAGAATCAAGACACCATCACTTTCAAGGGCTGCAGTGTGTATGCCGGCCGCATGCATTACGTCCAGTGTTCGTTCGCCAAATACCGGCACATCGAAGCGATAGTCCTGAGCACGCTTAACGGTCTTTACAAAAATAAGATCGTTGGTTTTGAACGTTCCGGCACGCTGTAGCATCGCATCTGTGCCTTCAAAGGCTTCAACGGCAAGCACTGTTCCATGGCGTACAACAATACTTTGACCAACGTCCAGATCAGCGACGCCTTTTGCAATGCGAATGCCGTGGCTAATGTTGTCAACGGTTACTCTTAGTTTGCCTGAAGTCATCAGACCTTCATGAGCAAGGTGACTATCAAGAAACGAGCGGGCATCCAGCAAAGTGATTCCTAGTGCCTCTATTTCTCGGGCAATAGCGCCAAAAATGGTCTCGGCATTTTTGAGTTTGAGTCTGTTTAGGATTGCGAGTGCTTTTAGGTCGGGGTGCAGACCACGAAACAGACGCTTTGGTGTTATCTGTCCAGCCATCAGCGCATAGCGACATTCCAGCTTTTTGAGCGATTTAAGCAATTTTCCCAATTGACCGACTTTAATCTGGATATGGTTATTTGCAGGTACAGAGTCAATGAGTGACTGCTCGGTTTCACCAGCAAATGAAATGAGTCGTAGAGGAACTCTAGCTGCGCGGATACATTCCGCTGTCAGTATTGGATAGCGACCTTTGCCTGCGATCAAACCGATTGGGTCTGGCTCAAAGTCGTCTGGCAGAAATTTCGATAGGAGAGAAGAACTCATTTGAGACATTTTTGTGAGGAGGCTCTTTAGCTGGGGACAGTATTACATGGAGCAATTGAGGCACGCAGATCCGTTTGTAGTTCTATCGATTTCATTTTTCATTAAGGCGTTAGATTGCTACGATATTGACGATTTTACCCGGTACGTAGATTTCGCGTTTGATTGATTTGCCTTCAAGATGAGAGAGCACTTTCTCATTCGACTTTGCGGTGGCGATTGCTGTTTCCTTGGAGACATCTGCTGGCAATTGGGCATCACCGCGATATTTGCCATTTATCTGAAAAATTATTTTTACGGTATCTTCCTGCAATTTGCTGGGATCAAATGTTGGCCAGCCAGCCTGTATAATGCTCTCAGAATGCCCCAAAAATCTCCAAAGTTCTTCGGCGATGTGAGGCGCTAGTGGCGCCAATAAGCGAATCAAGGATTCAACAGCGCTGACTGTCAGAATCTCTGCTTTTGCAAGCTGATTGACACAGATCATCATTTGAGAAATCGCCGTATTGAAACTGAGGCTTTCGTAGTCTTCACTTACTTTTTTGATGGTAGCGTGCAAAGTGCGTTGGGTAGAGTTATCCAGTTTTTCGGGAGTGCCTATTTTGGTATTCTTCGAACCGTCTTCCGCCACAACGAGACGCCAGACTTTTCTTAAGAAACGGGCGATGCCTTCAATTCCCTTAGTATTCCATGGCTTCATTGCTTCGAGAGGGCCAAGAAACATCAGATAGAGGCGTAATGTATCAGCGCCGTAATCTTTGATAATCGTTTCCGGGTTGACGACATTGCCACGGCTTTTTGACATCTTTTCGCCATCTTCCCCGAGGATAATGCCCTGATGAAAAAGTTTTTTAAAGGGTTCAGGATTACTGACAACTCCGAGGTCGTATAGCACATGATGCCAAAACCGCGCATAAAGTAGATGAAGCACCGCGTGTTCTGCTCCGCCAATGTATAGGTCCGGATAGCCCCAGTACGCCTCTTTTTTAGAATCTATTAAAGCATCTACATTATCAGGATCAATATAGCGTAGATAGTACCAACAGGAGCCAGCCCACTGAGGCATTGTGTTGGTTTCGCGAGTTGCAGCTATCCAACCTTCAGAAGACTTAGTTGAGGTTTCGCCGGTTTCCGGATTTAGGAATACATGCAACCAATCTGTGGCTTTGAAGAGGGGGCTTTGTCCATCCGGTGATGGTTCGTAACTTTCGATCTCAGGTAAATTTAACGGCAGTTCGCTTTCCGGCAGAGCAATTGCAAAGCACGTTTTGCCATTCATTTGACAGCTTACTGGTTGTTTGGATTTTAAATCGGGATTTACTTTAGCATAATCAGACTCATTGACCCAGATGATCGGGAAGGGCTCACCCCAGTAACGCTGACGTGAAAAGAGCCAGTCACGCAGCTTAAAGTTTACTGTGGCTTGACCACGTCCATCAGCCGCGAGCTTTTGAATAACTGCTTTTTTAGCCGCTTCAGAGCTATTGCCGGTCTGATCACCTGAATTGATTAAGCTTCCACTGCCAGTGTACGCTTCAATCAGATATCCTTCGCTGTTTTTTTTAGCCGTTCCGTTATCGTCGATTACTTGTAGAATTTCCAGATTAAACGCTTTGGCAAATTCAAAGTCGCGCGTGTCATGAGCTGGAACTGCCATGATTGCGCCAGTGCCATAGGTCATCAGCACATAATCAGCAATCCAGATTGGGATTTCAGAACCACTTACAGGATTGATTGCCTTAGCGCCTGTCCAGACACCGGTTTTTCCCTTACTCAACTCAGCCCGCTCAAGATCGGATTTTCGTTTTGCACGGTCAATATAGGCTATAACGGCTTCACGTTGAGGTGCTGTTGTTATCGTTTCAAGCAATGGATGTTCCGGAGCAATTACCATGTAGGTCGCTCCGTAGAGTGTGTCCGGGCGTGTTGTGAATACTGTCAGTTCAGCATCATGTGCAGCCACATCAAAAGTGATTTCAACGCCTTCACTGCGACCGATCCAGTTTTCCTGCAGGCGCTTGGTTGAGTCCGGCCAATCAAGATTTTTTAGACCAGCAATGAGCTTGTCGGCATATTCCGTGATGCGTAGTACCCATTGACGAATCGGTCGACGCTCAACCGGGAAATTACCACGTTCGGATCGTGGACCTTCGGGCGTGGTGAGAACCTCTTCATTGGCCAGGACGGTACCGAGCTCCGGACAGAACCAAACTGGTTTTTCATCTACGTAAGCGAGGCCTTTCTTAAAAAGCTGCAAAAATATCCATTGCGTCCACTTGTAATAGTCGAGGTCGGTAGTGTTGATTTCCCGCGACCAGTCATAAACAAATCCAAGCTCACGAAGTTGAGATTTGAAGTTAGTAATGTTTTGCTCCGTCGTCAGGCGCGGATGTGTGCCCGTTTTTATTGCGTATTGCTCTGTTGGCAGGCCAAAGGCATCCCATCCCATCGGATGCAGGACATTAAAGCCCTGGGCTTTTTTGAAACGCTTAAGGGCATCGCTCGCTGTATAGCCTTCCGGATGACCGATATGAAGACCAGACCCCGAGGGGTAGGGGAACATATCAAGGACGTAGAAGGTTGGCGCGTTTTCAAAGTCCTTCGCGGCATAGGTTTTATTGCGCTCCCAGTAATTCTGCCACTTGGGTTCGATTTCGGAAAAGTCGTATTCGTTTGTCTGCATGGGTATTTTTAAGATGGCGGATATAGAAGCCAAGTGCGATCGACGTCAACAACACAAAATTTCTTACACCGCCACGCATGCTGGCCAAGCTGGCGCGCGTGGATCCTGAGCTGCTTAGCCCAATCAGTCACAGCTTAGAGGAGCGTCAATTACACCAACTCTTGATCACATTACAGGATTCGCTTGTGCGTCAACGAGTCAACGTTATCAGCACGATATGTTTCTCGCTCAAATTGCTGAGGATTCTTTTGCCAGAATTCTTTTGCCAGGCTGTTCGACACCTTCCTTTGTTAGTGTTTGGCCGGAAATGATTATGTGACTGATAATGAGTTAATTGCAGAACAAAATGCCTGCGATTTTTTTTTGGCATATTACAGTAAGATTTGCATTATTAATCAAAAAGCTGTAAATTGCTGGCAGCTAGCATTAGCCTTGATGCTGCTATGTATTCCAAGCTCGAAACATTCGAGTGTTGATTATCTCATAATCATTTCGTAGGCAATACCTTAAATATTTCCGGCCAAACACTACATAGAATCAGATCGCAGCTATCGGCTTTTTTGCACAGCTTCAAAATCAGGCTTCCAAAGTCTATTTTGGCCTGGACAACCCAAATCATAAGTCTGCTGAAATGTTTGTAAACGGACTCTGGTTTGACCTTTGCAACCCCACTGAGTGAAAGTTTTTGCAAGTTCACTTTCGCTTCACTGATAATACTCAGAACAAATACAACTACCGCCCGAAGTCTAGCTTTCTGGAACATTGGCAGATTCTCCTTGAGTAAATCAGTGAAAATATCGAGAGTCCCAGTGTCTTTGTTTTTTTCATACTACTGGACATTGTTGAAAACTTAGTCCCGGTATTGAGGCTAGGAATTAAAAGCAACAATAAATAGCTCTGGTTGAGTTGCTTACAATCTTATTTACAGTTTTGTCCAGTAGTGTGTCATTGCAGAGTAGTAATATTATTTCAGGAGGAGTACTGGTGTCAAAAAACGTATATTATATGGAGTGCTGGTTTGAAGGCCACGTGCAGGGTGTTGGGTTTCGCCATCAAACATTTAATCTTGCAAAGGAGTTTGAAGTTTCCGGTGCAGTTCAAAATCTGAGCGATGGTCGTGTGTACCTTCGTGCAGAAGGCGATGAACTCGAAGTGGCTGCCTTCCAGTCTTCGGTTGCTGAAACGTTAAAAAATTTTATTCACTCGGCCAAAATTAAAACTGACAGCGGACCGCGCACGTGTCAGGGCTTTACCATTACACAATGAATGACGATCATATAGCTATAAGTATTAAAGGCCTGACTAAGGATTTTTCCAGTGGTATGCGCGGTGTCAAATTGCGAGCGGTGGATAATCTAAACCTCGAAATTGGACATAATGAAATCTTTGGGCTTTTGGGGCCAAATGGCTCAGGTAAAAGTACCACTATCAAGATCATCCTTGGTTTATTGGAGGCTTCGAGAGGCGAGTGTAAGATATATGGCAAACCCAGCAATATTGTAGCGGCACGCAAAAGCGTTGGTTTTTTGCCTGAAGCGCCGTATTTTTACCGCTATCTTTCAGGCCGCGAATTGGTTCGATTTTACGCTCGAATTTGTGGTGTTAAGCGTAGAGACATTAAAAAAAGAATCGATGAGATTATCGAGCTGGTCAATTTGACCGAAGCCGCAGACCGGCGTGTTGGCACGTATTCCAAAGGTATGTTACAACGTATTGGACTGGCACAGTCCTTGATACACGACCCGCAGTTGATAATTCTTGATGAGCCAACTGCCGGCGTGGATCCTATCGGCTCTGCTGCGATCGCAGATATTATTCGTGAACTGAGAAAACGTGGTAAAACGATACTGATCTGTTCGCACTTGCTGGCTCAGGTTGAAGGGCTCTGTGACCGAGTCGCCATATTGAATCGTGGTAAATTAATCAAACGAGGTAGAGTGGAAGAATTAGTACAGGAAGAATATGTAAAGTCTCTGGTTGTTCAGGGGTTGAGTGAAGAGGGCTACAGTGCAGTTCAGCGGGAGATAGAACGACAGGGAGGTGAGTTAAAGCGCATCGAAGAGCCTCGATTGAATCTGGATACCCTTTTTATCAAGGAAGTTGGACTCCGTGAAGCAGAGCACTCTCAACAAGCAGAAGAGAAAGGAGGCCGGGAATGATCGGATCTTTCAGTTCAATTAATCGTGTTCGGCTCATTGCCGGAAATACCTTTCTGGAAGCAGTTCGGCAAAAGTTCTTTAATGCGCTGTTATTGATTTCGATCGCTTTGGTAGCTAGCTCTACTTTTTTTCAGCAGTTCGATTTCGGAGCCGGGGAACTTAAATTTATCGTCGATTTTGGCTTTGGGGCCTTATTCTTCTTCGGTTCAATTTTATCTGTAACCGCAACGGCGCAGTTATTTTTCAGTGAAGTTGAAAACCGCACGGCTATAACCATGCTGGCAAAACCAATTTATAAGATTGAGTTTCTTGCTGGTAAATTTTTCGGGACTTGCATACTGATGCTGGTCTTCACTACGGCGATTACGTTAACTCTTGCTGGAATTTTGTACTGGCGCGAAACGGCATTGATGGCACGCCTGGGTGATGTTTTCATACAGGGTCGTCTGATTCGCTACGAAGACTTAGCCACTTTCGGTCTATTGCAGTGGATTAAGTTCAGTATACTGAGCGCGATAACGCTTTTTATTGCCAGCTTTTCCAATACCAATCTTTACACGATCATCGTATCCTTCTTCATGCTGATTATTTGTCAGTTACAGTATATAGCTAGAGATGCATATACTTCGGTTGAAAACCTATTTCTGCAATGGTTGGTTTGGTTGCTCGGTTTGGCATTTCCCAATTTTCAAATGTTTAATGTCGGTGACCAATTAGTATTTCATTCTGACAAATTGCTTTCGAAAACCGCCGTTCAGATGATGGTTGGTTATGGGATTATCTATATAACCGTTTTTGTTTCGCTTGCTCAAATCAACTTCAAAAAAAGGGAGTTCTGAGTTTATGGTCTTCGATTCTGAACAGAAAAATCTCATTTTTCAGCGCTTGCAGAGCATCTTTTTGCTGTTGCTAGCGTTTGTCTTGGTCGGCCTCGTCGCACGACCTATGGAGAGTCGTGCCTGGAAGGAGGTTAAAGCCGGCCAACCTGAAATGAATCTGGAAGGGATTGAAGGAGCGCTTGGTCAGGGGCTCGTAATTGGTATGCTTGGCGGCTTTCGTGCTATTATTGCAGACTTTTTGTGGATACGCACTAATTCCATTTGGGAAAAACGCGACCGTGTAAAGTTGGATACCATGATTCGCTTGGTCACTACTATAGATCCCCGGCCCGATTTTTTTTGGATTAATGGCGCTCGTATGACTGCCTATGATGTTCCCAACTGGCGCATTCAAAAAGAAGGTGGCTACTTTAAGTTGCCGGAAAGTCGTCAGCAACAGATTGATCGTGAACAATCTGAACAGGCTTTCGCCCTGTTGGAAACTGCACGTGAGTTTCATCCTGACAAAGCAAAGTTTTATCTCGAAACAGGCCAGATTTATATGAACCGGCTTAAGGATGATGCAAAGGCTGCCGAGTGGTTTTTACGTGCTTCTGAAAAGCAGGATGCGCCTTACTTTGCAGCTCGCGTTTATGCGGAATTGTTAAGGCGCGATGGTAAAGATGAAGAGGCTTACAAATTTTTGAAGAAGCTTCATCGTGAGCTTCCTGATAAGCCACTCGCCCAAAAACCAATTATTCTTGATCGTATACGTGAAGTAGAAGTCGCCCTGAAGATCCCTTTTTGGCAGCGTTTTCAACCTAAAAACAAATCATTGGGCGCTCCAGATGAAACCAGTCTTGAGCAAAAAGCATGGCTTCTTGAACAGACCTTAGATTCGAATTTTTCCAAAGAGGGTGAATGAATTTTGGATACAACGCGTACTCTATTGAGGAGAAGTACTAATTACCAACCAGCTTTACTATGGCTTACGAAGCAGTTATCGGACTTGAAATCCATGTGCAGATCAAAACTCGTGCGAAGTTATTTACTGCGGCGCCCTATAATTATGGCGAACCGGCAAATACACTGACAGATGCAGTTGTTTTAGGTCTGCCAGGCACTCTGCCAGTGCTTAATCGTGTTGCTGTGGAAAAGTGTGCTCGACTCGGTTTGATGTTGGGCTGTGAGATCGCAGAGGTATGCAAATGGGACCGTAAAAATTACTTCTATCCCGATTCTCCGAAAAACTATCAGATTACCCAAAACGAACAGCCCCTTTGCCTCGGAGGAAAAGTCGAAATCGAACTTCCCGGCCCGTCTCGAAATGTTGAAGGCGCTCATCGTTGGGTAGACCTTAATCGTATACACTTGGAAGAAGATCCGGGAAAGCTCACGCATGAAGCATTCGACACTTTGGTTGACTTCAACCGTGCTGGAGTGCCTCTGGCTGAAATTGTTACTGAACCGGATATGAGCACCTCCACGGAAGTTGTTGCATTCCTTAATGCTTTGCGCAATTTAATTATATACGCTGGTATTTCTGACTGCGATATGGAAAAGGGACAAATGCGTTGCGATGCCAACGTTTCTTTGCGTCCTGTTGGTTTTGATAAATTGGGTACGCGTACAGAGATGAAAAATCTCAATTCCATATCCAATGTCAAAGCGGCAATCGAATACGAAATTCAGCGTCAAACTGATATTCTTGACGAAGGTAAGGCCATTACTCAAGAGACCCGACGTTGGGATGCTGGCAAGGGGATAAGCCTTTCGCTCCGCAGCAAAGAAGACGCTCACGACTACCGCTATTTTCCTGATCCGGATCTAATGCCGGTGCAGATGGAACGAGAACAGGTTGAACTGCTGAAATCAGAGCTTCCGGAGCGTCCGCTGGATAAGCAGCGGCGTTATCAGAAAGAGCTAAGCTTGCCATATACAATAACATCGGTATTGTGTCCAAATCCTGAACTCAGCGCCTTTTTTGAGTCGGCCTTACAGGTTCATCATTCGCCAAAGCAAATCGCAAACTACATTGCCAATGATTTATTACGTGAGCTTTCCGAGGCATCTGACCACGGTGAATCAGCTTTGTCAGTGAGCGAGTCAAAAATTACTCCAGCGCATCTCGGAAGCTTGGCCAAGCTGATCGACGAAGGAGCCATTTCCAAACAGATTGCTAAAGATGTATTTACAGAAATGTTTAAAAGTGGTGATTCGCCTGAAGCAATCGTGGAGAAAAAAGGGCTGAAACAAAGTGATGACAGCAATGAAATCGAAGCTCTGTGTCGCGAAGCGATTGCTGGTAATCCAGCCGCTGTCGAACAATACAAAGGCGGTAATGTAAAGGCTTTGAACGCATTAAAGGGGCCTATTATGAAAGCCACTAAAGGCAAAGCAAATCCATCGGTATTGGATCAGTTGCTAAAGCAGTTGATTGAAGGAGATTAATTCTGCATTGTTAAGTAAATCAGAGTGATAGAAAAATCTGTCTCAAGTTATTAAGCCGAACTTTACGGAATTTGCTCCGAGGATATTTAGTTGATTTTTCTTGTTAGCAGATTCCAAAGTGGTTTTGTAATCACAGACGATTTTTAAAATTAGAATGCTTCTCTTATTTGCACTTGCTGTTTTGCTATCTGCCTCCGTTGTTGCCTTCGGAGCAAATCGATTGCCGGAACGTCTTAAGCCCTGGGTACTTCCGTTGCCAGCTGGAGTCTCATTTGCTTTGCTCGCAGTTGCAGGTTCAAACTTCATCAAAGACGGAGAAATCGCCGAGCTGACAATCCCCTGGGTATCTTACCTGAATTTGGATTTCGCACTTAGACTCGGTGGAGTAGGTCTGCTGATGGGTTTGTTGATCACTGGGATTGGCGCGTTGATTTTGCTTTACGCCAGCAGCTATATGCATGGCAATGTCCAAGCTAATAGGCTTTATGCCTATCTCTATGGGTTCATGTTTGCTATGACCGGTTTAGTTTTGGCGGACCATCTGCTGCTCCTGTTTATTTTCTGGGAACTGACCAGCATCACATCTTATTTATTGATTGGATTCAATTGCACTAGCGAATCGGCAAGGAAGAGTGCGCTACAGGCTCTCTTGATAACCGGACTGGGTGGTATGGCGCTGCTGGCAGGTTTCATTTTGATCAATATTGCCTCGGGCACATGGCTACTTTCGGAGATAATTGCTGCCGGTTCCCTTCAGGAGCATTCGCTGTATTCGGCGATTTTCGTTCTCGTGCTACTCGGTGCGTTCACTAAATCCGCTCAGTTCCCATTTCACTTCTGGTTGCCAAATGCAATGGCGGCGCCCACTCCAGTCAGCGCGTATCTCCACTCGGCAACGATGGTGAAGGCTGGTGTCTACTTGCTGGCAGTTATGTTGCCGGTGCTCGGAGGAACCTTGGCTTGGCAGAGCGTTCTATGTAGCTTTGGTGGCATTACCTTGCTAATTGCTGGATTGGGCGGCCTGCAACAGAGCGATCTGAAGCGCATTTTGGCAGCAACCACACTCGCCGTGCTGGGATTGCTGGTGCTATTGCTCGGGATCGGTACGGAAAAGGCGGTGTTGGCAGCAATGCTGTTTTTACTTGGGCATGCCCTATATAAGGCCACGCTGTTCATGGTTGCTGGCGCGGTCGATCATGAGACCGGCACGCGGGATGTGCGAGCGCTGGGTGGATTGGCTCGAGCGATGCCTTGGACAGCGGGCGCGGCACTTCTAGCTGCCTGTTCAAAGATGGGATTGCCGCCATTTTTCGGATTTATTGGCAAGGAATATGTCTATAAGGCTAGCATCGCATGGGATTTTAGTACATTGATTACTGCGGCTCTAATTGTTGGCAATGCGCTGATTTTTGTGCTGGCTTTTAAAGTTGCTTTTTTACCGTTCTGGAGAGCTGCCCAAGGAGAACTTCCAAAAAACCCGCACGAAGCGCCGCTCCCTATGCTGTTAGGGCCTGTTTTATTGAGTAGCTTTGGTATTATTATCGGCGCCTATCCGGCATTCAGCGAACCGCTGATTTCTATCGCGCAGGATGCTTCGCTGGGATTTCATGCCCACACACATATCTCGCTTTGGCACGGGATTAACCTGCCTTTGATTCTGAGCGTCGCAACCGTCAGTTTGGGAATTGTACTCATTTTCTTAAACAAAAGAGCAGCGGCCATACTCGTGGCAGTCAAGCTACCCTCGATGGAGCAGGTGTATGAAGCACTTTTCAATTCTACCCTGAAATTGGCAACATGGCAGACGCGCATGTTGCAGTCGGGGTTACTGAGAAATTACTTACTCATTATCATTCTTGCTACGGCATCACTAGTTGCGAGCAAACTATCGCGGTTTGGTGGCATTGAACTGCCGGAGATTGATAGCTCTGCAAGTCTTCAGGTCTGGGCTGTGGGGATACTTATGTTTATTGCGGTTTTTGCAGCAATCGTAAGTTCTACACGACTGACTGCCTTAATTTCTCTTGGAGTGGTTGGCTATGGAGTCGCATTTTTATTTGCTGAATTCAGCGCTCCGGATTTGGCAATCACTCAGATTCTTGTCGAGACGCTTACAGTTGCACTGTTTGCCTGGGTCGTGATGCGGCTCCCGGAAATCAGTGTTAAGGATTTTCCCAGACGTCGCTATCTGGATGCTGCTGTAGCGATCAGTTGTGGTTTGCTGGTAACGGTTCTGGTTTTGAAGTCGATGGCGCTGGACTTGGCTCCAAGTATTGCGACCACATTGGTTGAATGGAGTTTAAAAGAAGCAAACGGCGCAAATGTGGTCAACGTCATACTCGTCGACTTTAGGGCTTTGGACACCTGGGGTGAGATCACGGTACTGTCGATTGCGGCGATTGGGGTCTGGTCTTTGCTGTACCGAGGCATGAGACATAAGGAGGAGGGCGACTCATGAATTCTACACTGCTAAATACGGCAACGCGCTATGTAGGGCCGCTGTTATTGATTCTTTCCCTGGTACTGCTATACCGCGGGCACAATCTTCCGGGTGGTGGATTTATTGGGGGTCTGATGGCGGCATCTTCTGTTATTTTGCTAGCCTACGCGCGTGGCTGGAGTGAAGCGGAGAAAAGCCTACCCATAGATCCCATGGTATTAATGGCTTCAGGGCTGTTACTGGCGATGTTGAGCGGTTTACCGGGAATCCTTATGGGCGGCGCTTTTATGGAGGGCATCTGGCTTCCTTTTTTCAAAGCGCCTTTGTTGGGAAAAGTTAAATTAGGGACACCACTGCTCTTTGATATAGGCGTCTATCTGGCAGTAATTGGATTTACCATTAAATGTGCACTGGCGTTGGGAACACATAGCGAATCATGGAAATCTTAATCGCATTGCTTATTGGAACTTTGTTTGCAGGCGGCATTTACTGTCTACTGCGTCGTAGCCTTATGAAGATTGTGATCGGCATTATGCTGCTTAGTCAGGGAGCTAATTTGCTGGTATTTGCCGTTGGTAGACTGGTTCACGATACGCCGATATTTATCGCCGAAAAATCAGGTGCCCCGCCGGCAGGACATGGAGACCCGCTGCCTCAGGCGCTGGTGCTCACGGCAATTGTTATCGGCTTCGGGCTGGTTATTTTCACTATAGCGCTTCTACTTAGAGCTTACAATGCTGTCGGCAGCGATGACATGAATGCCTTTAACCAGACCGATCAAATATCATGATGTGGCTCCTTGCATGTTTATTAACGCCCTTTGTGACTGCGGTGACTTGCCTCTTCTGTAGAAGGAATGTCAGACGAGTTCGCATCATTGGTGTTTCCGGCGCAGGTTTTTTGTTTTTTGCTTCGGTGATGGTGTTGAAGGAGACGCTTCAGTCCGGTTACATAGTTCTTCAACTAGGTAGCTGGCCAGCGCCTTTTGGGATTACTCTAATTGTCGATTTGTTGAGCGCATCCATGGTGGTCATTACTGGACTGATTGCTCTAACCGTAGCGCTTTATTCGATACACGATATCGAAGACCGGCTTATCCGATCCAATTATTTCGCGCTGTTTCATTTTCTACTTATGGGAGTGAATGGAGCTTTCGTCACCGGCGACTTGTTTAATTTGTACGTATGGTTCGAGGTGATGCTGATTGCATCCTTTGTGCTAATAACGCTTGGTGGCAAGCGGGATCAATTGGAAGGTGGCGTTAAGTATCTGGTAATCAATCTAGTATCGTCCATTCTGTTTCTGAGTGGAGTAGGGCTGCTCTATGGAGAGGTGGGAACGCTTAATATGGCAGATATTGCCGTGAAGCTGGCGGATGCGCCCAATGCCTTTGCGGTCACCAGCAGTACAATGTTACTTCTCGCAGCGTTTGGGATCAAAGCAGCGCTGTTTCCGTTCTTTTTCTGGTTGCCGGCATCGTATCATACTCCGCCGGTGGCCGTTTCCGCTTTATTTGCCGGGTTGCTCACCAAAGTGGGCGTCTATGCATTGATTCGCTCGTATACACTCATCTTCCATACACAGTTTGCGCTTGTGCAGGACATACTAATCGTTCTTGCAGCAATGACCATGGTTACGGGTGTTCTGGGCGCAGCGGCACAATATGAAATTCGCAAGATTCTTTCGTTTCATATCGTCAGTCAGATTGGCTATATGTTAATGGGGCTGGCTATTGGCTCCGCTCTGGCTCTTGCTGGCGCAGTTTTCTATACGCTGCATCATATTATTGTGAAAACGAACCTCTTTCTGATTGGGGGCTTGATCCAGCGCAAATGCGGCACTGGTGAGCTAAAGAAGATTGGTGGATTGTATGCCTCCATGCCACTGCTGGCGCTTTTGTTTTTTATTCCTGCATTTTCGCTCGGTGGGATTCCTCCCTTGTCAGGGTTTTGGGCAAAGTTTTCCGTCATCAAAGCCGGATTGGACGAGAATCATTCGATTTTGGTAGCGGTAGCGCTCTTGGTAGGTGTACTGACACTCTACTCAATGACAAAAATCTGGGCCGAAGCATTCTGGAAAAATGATCCGGCTACTACGTCTGAGGATGACAATCAGAAAACAAACTTTTATGGAGAGAAATTGAGCTTAAGCTTAGTCGCTCCCTGCGTGGTTCTGGCGGGAATTACATTACTGATCGGCCTTTGGAGTGGGCCGCTTTTCAGCCTCGCCGAACAGACCTCTAAACAACTTTTGAACCCGGATGCCTACATTGCAGCTGTACTGGAAAGGACTATTGATGAACCGATTGTTACGTTGGATAATTAAGCTTCCGCATTTATTGGAATTTGGTCTGTTTTACCTGAAGGAAGTTATTATGAGTAACCTTCGGGTCGCCTATGACGTAATGACGCCAAAGTACCAAATGCAACCGGCCTTTATCGAACTTAATCTGGAAGGTATGAGCGATCGGCAAATTCTGTTTGCTGCAAACTTGATAACAATGACACCAGGGACGCTCAGTTTAGACATTTGCGAAAAGACAAAACGATTGAAAGTGCATAGTATGTACGTTGACGATCCCGATGAAGCCGTTCGCGAACTGGAAACAAAAATTTTGAGGAGGATTCGCAATGTATTTTGAAATCCCTGACTTACCGTTGCTTGTCATACTGCTGGTACAGTGCATTCTTGCTGCCGCTATGTTGCTGACCGGATGGCGTATCTGGCGTGGGCCATCCATTCCGGATCGCGTAGTTGCCTTGGATCTTTTGGCAGCGCTTATCATGGCGCAATTTGTGGTTATGGTATTTTTTGGCGGCTTTATTTCCTATCTGGATGTCGCAACGGTGATTGCAGTGATCAGTTTTATTGCAACGATTGCCTTTGCGCGTTGTCTGGAAAATAAGGAGGCTGTGGAATGATTATCGCAACCAGTATTTTGCTCATCCTAGGTGCATCCTTTGCGCTCGTAGCTGCAATTGGAATTGTGCGCATGCCGGATATTTATTGCCGCATGCATGCAGCCACGAAAGCAGGCGCCTTCGGAGTGTCGCTTATCCTTCTGGCGCTTTGTGTCGCCGCGCCCACGCTGCGTGTGATCATCCAGAGT
>CAZUYZ010000149.1:0-9638 GCA_964624365.1 uncultured Puniceicoccaceae bacterium | reverse complement strand
GCTTTCAGCAAAATGTTGCCCGAACCGTGCGCTACAACGGCTGCGTCAGGAGTCAGATCGTCGGTTGCTGTTCCTTCAGTCAAAGTCAGATCACCCGCTTCGGTGCGAATAACGATACTGCCATTCGCTCCGTTTTCACTGCTCGTAACCACATCACTTTGACTGTTCTCCGTGTTCGTGGTCGTAGTCGCATCGACTGCAATTGTCTCAACAGTAATTGCAGCGGCATCACCAATCGTCAGCGCATCGTCTTCCAGAATGTTCACCCCGTCACTGCCTTTAACCAGGATACTCAGTACGTTGACTGCGGTTTCAACACTGTTCACTGCTAAGCCCAAACTATTACCAGCCAGCAAGCCAACACCCTTGCCGGCAACAATGCGCAGGCTGTTCGCTTCGACTTCGTTGTCCGCATCATCGGTATCCAGCACTGAACCTGACGTCTCGATCGACACATCGCCGTTAGTCGCAAAGATGTCGCCAAGGACTACCTGATCGAGCACATCATCGCCAACAATAATACGAATGTCTCCGTCTACCGTGTTCAAGGTCGCACTCTCCGACATTACTAAGTTGCCACTCTTAGCAATGATATCCAACGTGCCGTTGGCAGTTGTCGTCACATCCACAGAGTCTGAGAGCTCTATCATCTGTGTTGCACTCAGAGTAATATGGCCGGTCGTTGTTTCAATGTCTGCATTTGCTTCGACAATCAAGTCACGTGCGGCCCCTTCTGCAGCAATTCGAATATCATTCGCTGCACTAATGCTAGTGCCATCAGCATCTGATCCGTCGCGCAAGATAATGCTACCGTCTGTTGTAACAAGTACCAGTTTGCCGGCGCTCACCAGGTCGCTTTGTTCCACATCCACCGGATCGTTTACAACCTGATCAATCGTACCGTCACGATCCACACGTAATACTTTAATCTCATCAACTGTATCAATGATCACCGCATCTGCTTCTGTTATAAAGAGCCCACCTGCGCCCGCTGTTGCTGTCAAAGTATCTACATGAGTTTCTATATGATTCGTTCCTGAACCAACTGCATTTTCAGAGACGATGCGCAACGCTGAAGCAGTTAGATCAATATCATTTGTGCCACTGTCAGAAATGATATCGGCAACCAAACTAATGACACCCGTTCCCGCATTAAAATCGCTGAGGCTTAGCGAACCAGGTGTAAACAGACGAATATTCTGATCGATAGCCGTAATGCTGTTGCCGTCAAACAGATTGATGTCGCCACCGGCAGAAATGTCTACAGTGCCGCCACTGGTCAGAAGGTCGACGCCAGTAAGCGAATCAGAACCCAGATCGATGGAGCCGATAGCAAGCAGACTGAGATATCCACTACCAGCGTCGACCGAACCTTGCACACTCAGATTACCCGTTACATCCAGCAAGACGTTGCCAGCACCTGCAGATTTCACTGCCAGTTCATTTCCAACTACCGAATCAATGTCATCACCATCGCTCTCGATCAGGCTCAGATCTCCACCAGTAATCAGAACAATCGAACTGTCAGACTCGGTAGAAAGATCGGCCTGACTGTAAACTTCAGGACTTGTGGTTCCGTCTTCACCAACACGATTGACGGCAACATCCACTTCCGAAATCTCCAATGCATCCGTCTCGGAGATGTATATTCCACCTTCGGTAGAAACTGCGCTGAGCATCTCTACATGCGTTTTCAGTAGATTTGCCGCTGCCCCGATGGCTCCTTTTGAATTCAGAATCAACTTGGATGCTTTCAGATCAACCGCACCCGTATTATCCAAGTCTATAATCGAGCCCTGTGGTACCAAAACCGCTATACTTCCATTACCCGCATCCAACTCACTCAGAGTAATATCGCCTGTATTTGCTTCATACCGGATCGAGCCATTGTTGCTCGTGGTAACAACATCACCAGCCATACGGATATCCGTTTCAGCAAACAATTCGATAGAACGACCGGAACCAATAGCTGTGATGCTACCTGACGGACTGTTTTGAATAATTGAATCAGCTGCGTGCAGACGAATGTTTCCGAATGCGTCCAGTGTATTGTTTAAAATAATGTCTGCATTGCTTGCTGTCGTTTTACGCGTGAACAAATAAACATTGCCTACCTGTCCATCGACCAAAACTTTTCCTTTAACGTCGATAAAGCCATTAGTCGTACCGAGTACAAGACTACCGTCTTGACCTAAAGAAAGGATGCCTCTGGCTGAATCAGGGATCACCAGATCATCTACTTCTTCGATAAAGATACCGCCCGAAGTGGTATTCTCTGCCAAAAGCTCCTCAACGTGCAGATTTATTTCATCTGTTCCTGTACCGATACCGGTAGCTGCTTTTAATGTAACAGCAGCTGCAACTGCTTCGATATTAGGTGTTTCAGCGGTTAGACTGTCTCGAATGCCACCATTTGATGAAATAACGGTAATCGCACTATCGGCTTGTAAGTGACTTAACAACACATTCCCACCTGCGTTGTAGGCAATCTCACCAGACAATGAAATTGTGGAAGTGCCACTCTGCATATCAATTGCACCTCCGGCAGTAAACGTAATCGCGCCTCCCGATGAATCCACGGTTGCACTTTGGTTAACCTCTGCGCCTGCGGTTATATCGATCGCACCTCCGGCAGTTTCAACTGTTGCCCCGAGAGTGATCGAACGGTCGGCGTTTAATTCGATACTGCCACTTTCAACATTCAAAGACCCATTGAGGGAAATGTCGCCTGCGCCGCCCTTTGCAGAGATTGTGATGTTGCCACTGCCAGCGGTTGTAATATCTGCTGCAGTTACTGATATATTACCATCTAAGGTTCGAATATCAACATCGCTACCGGAGGACGGAGCCGCCTTTGAAACGATCAGACTATCAACGTCTTCAATGAAAATCCCACCACTGCCGCTGGTAAGATCTACTTCACTTACTTGAGTCTTCAGTGTTCTTTCATGCCCAATACCCTGTGCAGAAGAGATAATCAGCTTGGCATTGGGTGCTGTGATATCTTCCGTACTACCGTCACTTACGTTGAGAACTGTGCCGGAGGCGCTCAAAATGTTCAAATCTCCCGAATTCGTTGTGGTTACCGTGCCAATCAGAATATCGTTGACTGCGTTCATCGTAATCGCGCCACTGCCCGCATTGATCGATGTTTCACCATCCATTGTGATAGCGTTCGTTTCGCTGGTCAAAGTGATGGCGCCAGTTGTACTGCTCAGATCGCCTTGTTCCAGCAAGGTTAACTGCTGGTTTGCCTGGATCTCTATTGTGCCATTCACCGTACTGAGCGGTTGTTTGATAGTAATGTTTCCTGCATTCGAGATGAGTTCAATACGACCATTGCCCGTGAGCGAAGCAGCATAGTCCATCTTCAGCTCATCCTCAACATGAATAATCAGGTCTGCGCTCGAATTATTCCGGACAATATTGCTTATCGTTAGACTGTCTGGATCCGTCAGATTAATATTACCTCCGGCTACAATACTCAGTTCATCGACATTAACCGTACCCGTCACGGAACCATTTGGCGCTGAGAGTTCTAATGAGTCTGCTGCAAATGTTTGTTCGAGAACAATATTTCCATTGTTCGAGATAATCGTCACCGTGCCTACTGCGCCGGTGATCGATTTAATGGTCACATTTCCGGTAGCTTCTATGGTAATATCCCCACCGTTCATGACCAGTGAATCTATCGTGAGATCACCTGTTTGATTGACGTTCAGATCGCCACTGCCGGTTATTTCAACATTTAGATTATTCACATCTGAAACAAGAGATATGTCTTCGGCTGCGGTTAGCGTTAAAGTATCTGCGGTTAATTGACCACCCAGCGTCATCCCTTCTCCAGCTGTCAGAGTTATATCACCGCTGCCGACATTCATCGGTTCCACTGTCAACAGATTCTCGCCAGCACTCAGCGTAATCGTATCACCATTATGTGTATCTAGCTTTAAAACGGTTAACGAACCGTTTGGAACATCCAGAGAAAAATCACCGGGATCACGCTCCGGAAGATTCAGGATATAGTCACCCGATATATTGTCCGGAGGCGTGTTATCCACCTCAATCGTTGAATCACCCGTTGTTACCGTTCCATCAGATTTTGTAAGATACACTTCCAATTCATTGGCAGTGTCACCGTCCTCCACAACAGTTGGATCGCTGACCAGCAAAGGCACATCCACCGTTGTGCCCAGAATCGTCACTTCATACGCAATAAGATCGGCAACAATATTCTGCAAACCGCCATCCGTATTCGCCAGCTCACGGATGGTCCCAGCGGAATCAACTGTAATTGTTGAATAGACTTTGGATGTCCCTCTATGCACTGCAGTTTCTACTTTGTCGATATGCAGATCGCCAACGGCTTCAAGGGTAATATTGTGTTCACTCGCGCCCTCTCCATAAGTTTCAATCAGATGCACAGTCAGCTGGCCACCAGCTGTAATCGTGACCTGTCCATTACGAGCCACTGCCTTGACGATTTCCAGCGAATCTATTTCGTTAATGACCAGATCGCCGGCAGTTACTGTCCACTCTTCGCCCGGTGCGCTGGAAATTGCCCGCTCGCTGTCAGACGCGCTAGCAATTGCCTGGACAACTTTTTCGACCACAGTATTTAACTGAATTCCACTACCTGAGACAACATCCAGATTTTTTGCAAAGAAGAGAGAACTTTCATCGCTTTCAACCTGAACAGCTTCGATCACCAAATTACCGTTGTCGTTGTCTGTTGGTGCTGATTCTGCAACAACTATCGCGCCGGTTGCAATAAGCTTACCATCTGAGAAGAGACGCACATTTTCGGCAGGCCCCAGATTGTTTAAGCCACCAATGAAACCGCTAATGGTTAAGTCGCCATCCAGAATGATCGCAATATCCTGTTTGGCTCGAATTTCAAAGGTTTCGACGGCAAGCCCGCCGGTCTGTATACGAACAAAGCCAGTTGCCTGCGTTTCTACATTGTCAACACCCAGATCATCGTCTTTAGCCCCGTAAGTTTCCTGTATATCTCCTTTCGCAACGACCTTGAAATCATCTACCGATCCATCACTGGCAACTATATTACCGTTGACAAACACATTCGCCTGCGAGACGAGCTCAATGCGATCGGATGCCGTCAGCGTGCCGTCAATCACAATTGTCGATTTGGACTCGATAATAATCGTGTTTGCAGATAAATCGCCCGGCAGCTTGCTGCTGATCCCGGTATCCTCTGTCCCAAACTGGAAGAATTCACCGGTCCGATACTCAAGTAAATTAGGCGCTCCAAAGAATTTATAAAGAACAACAAATTCCCCTGCAACAAAGGAAACACCATCGGTATATTCAATACTATCGCCCGCATCCGGTTCGACGACTTCCAGGTTTCCAGTGCGACTGTTCAACTTCACAGTGTCGCCTCTGACAGACGAACCGCTACCGACCCGCAGATCACCCTCCGACTCAATAATAACCGTTGTCCCCGCATTCAGCGGCGCCTGTACTGAACCAACTTCCAGACCTTGAGTTGCTTCACCGGTGCGATCACTTTCGTAAATGGATACATTGCCTGCCATCGTGTGCGCCTTAGCCAATTTGTTGGCGATAACTTCCAGACCAATAATACCGGTACCCGCAGTCAAATCCAGCGTGTCCGCAATCACGTCGATTGCCACATCTTCCGAGTTCTCCTGTATAGAGCCTTTGGCTTTCAGCACAATATCACCTTTTGATGTGATTGTATTCAGCACAGTTGCGCTCCCGTCCTGATTGCGTTGGCTGTAGGAACCATCTCCATTGTCGATAAAATCGCCGAACTCAACGCGACCGATTAAAATATCACCCGTATTGGTCGCTGAAGTCGTATCGATTGTGATAACATTGTCGGTAAAGGCAGGCACGCCATCGCTGACGCCTGTTTGATTAGTTTCGGTAGCCACCACGACAGCTACCAGCTCAACGGTACTATCAGCAGTCACCGTCAAATTTCCATCCTGAACGGTCACTTCAGTCAATTCAAATGAACCACGACCGGATTGCTCAATCACAACATCCCCCGGAGCTGTTGTTTCCAACGATAGAGAATTCACCGTTGTTTTCAGATTTAAGCCCGCTGCTGCTGTCACATCAAGATTATCGGCAACCAGTGGGCTGGCAGTCACCTGAGTGATCGCTCCCTGAATGTTCAGGGTAATATCATTCGAATCATTCAAATTGATGACATGGATCTCCAAATCGGATGATGTGGTCGCATCTTCTGTTTTATATGTCTCAATGATAATATCACTTTGCCCGCCAGCGCCCGAGGTCTGAACATTTTTTGCAACCAAAGCGCCTCCGGCAAGCACTTCGATACGACCGTCCGGAGTGACCAGATTTTCCAAAGTCGTATCACCGACTAATGCCAGGATGATATTTCCAGTACCCGTTAACTGGACATCAACTGAATCCACCTTCATTGTGAAAATTCGCTGACCATCCACAGTCAATGAAGCATCAAATCCGCTTTCGGCTCTCCCGACCAGGGTGTCCGCAACGATTTCGCCACCGACAAATTCGATCATGCCCTCCGGCGCATTCACATTCATCTCACCGGCAATTTCAAAAGAAGCACCGGCGCTGGAAACCGTTCCTGAGTTTGCTCCGGCATCTACCTGAAGCACACCTGCAGAGTCCGTAACCGTTAACGCAGCTTCTGCATCCAGATTAATATCATTAGCGTCTCCTGCGCTAAGGGTTATGGTGTTTGCAGCAGTTAATTCCGCGCTGACATGTATATCGTCGCCAGCCTCAACCAGAATCGAATCGCCTGCGGTTACTTTACCTGCTATTCCCGTAACAATCGCGCCTTCTTCACCGATCTGAATATCTGTTCCGGCATTGAAAAGAATGTCTCCACCTGTAGCGCTGGCTTCGATTATCACGTAGTCGTCTACATGGATTGCATCCTGTGCCGTTATCGAAATCGTGTTTGCGGCATGGAATTCTGCAGTTGCCGGCAGTGTTTCAGTTTCTTCGGAAGTCGCGCCGGACAGATTGATGGTGGCACCCGCATACAGGGTCAAGGTCACATCGGCGCTCACATTGCCGGCCAGGTCAATAGTGCCTTTCGCGCGAATTTCAATTTCGTTGGCATGCAAGGCATTCCCGTGCTCTTTCTCTATTTCTGCAGGGTAAGCATCCTCCAACAGGAGGCGGTTTAGACGAGTGAGTTCGTCTCCGGTAGGATTGCTTTCTTTCAGTTGTTGCGTTTCCTCTCTCAACGTTACCCCGGCAAAGCGATCTTCATCATAAATAGACGTGCCTTTCTCAAGCACTGTGTTCAGTTCCTCGATTAAAGCAGACTCGAGCACTTCTGAAGGAGTTTCGCCAATAGTGTAAGTCGCCAAAAGGTTTCCTATGGCATTGTTGTTCTCATTCTTTAAGAATTGAGAAACCAGATCGTTAGCATCCGGATTTTTCAATTTGTTAACCAAACCCTCGAAGTCGGTAAAATCATTCGCCAGGAACAGTGAAGAACCGGTCTCATAAGAAGCAACACGCAACTGGACTTCTTCGTAGGTGCGCTCCGTTACCAACTGGTTTTCCTGTTGGGTAATCGCCCGAGTTTCCCACACAGTTTGTGAAATTTGCGTTACTTGCTTAACCGTCTTGTTTCTCTCCGCACTCACTTCCACGTAATCATAGACATCTTCATTCTGACTGGTCCATTTGAATGCCTGCGTTACACGTTGGTCGTAGATATTATGCCATGGGGATCTCCATTGGTAGGTATAGTCATGCTGAGTTTCCGTGTAATCGAACGGTCCATTTATCGGCCCGTGTACCAGACCTTCAACTTTCAAAGAGGTTATCTTATCATTAAGACCAAAAAAGTTTAAATTGGATGTATTCGCAGAATCCTCAGTAATCACCTGAGAATCACCCGATTGATTATCACCATCATAAGCAGTCACTCGCATATTTGCAGGGACTCTTACGGATGAATAGTCATCATTATCGAGATCACCCGAATTATTAGCCGTTTGTGAGTTATTATTATGTAAACCAGGATACCAGGCTTCCATTTCACCCCTATAGCCATCATCTTTAAAAAATCTCACCCAAAGGCTATTATCAGTACCTGGTATTGCACCTTGGTTTTGAGCTGAATTCAACCATTCATCTTTATTTGTGCTCCAGTAATCATCACGATTTACATATTGCCCAACGACAACTCCCGGACGTGGTTCATCATTGATTGCTTCAAAACCTAAGGTATTCGAAGCATCCCCACCCGGATTCAGTACACTGATGAAATCTGGTTTTGCATAGATTAGTTTAGAACCATCACGCAACTTATCAGGAGCTGTAAATAGATCCTCACCTTCAACTTTGGCAGCATTCGGATTCTCAAAAGACCAATTCGGCTCACGGGCTACAATATCAATAGAACCAGAAGGAAGAATTCCATCAAAAAATCTACGTTTTCCAGTATTCGCGTCAAAGCTAATTTCCCAGCGTCCTTGCCCGGGCGTGTTGTCTTTAGTTAAAGGGTTTCCTTGAGCATCATTGACAAAGTCACGAAGTTTCCAGTCAGTCTCTGCATAATTAATCTGTACAAGCTCTAAATTACCTGGGTAAGCGTCCTCTAAAAGTAGCCGATTTAGAGTAATAAGAGCATTTGCATCAGGTTCTGAAAGTGCTAGATAGGTTTCCGTTTGCCATCTAAGATTAATCCCATCAAAACGAGTTTCATCATAGATAGAAGATCCTCTGCCAACTAAGTTGTTCAGTTCACTTTGAACGCTAGTTATAGCGAATCCAGGATTCGATGAGAAATCGCTTATTGCATTTCTAGTAACTTGCGAAAAATTATCTAATAGAAACTGCGATATCGGATCGGGAGTTGGACTCCTTAATCTATCAATTAAGCCTATGCCATCGAGTTTAACATCAGTTGCTTGTGCAGGTAAAACCCATGGGAAAATATCTGACGGAGCATTGTTGATCGATTCACCTGTCCTCAAATTCGTCGTTATTGTGTAAGGAGCCTCACCTGAATACGGATCTTCGAAATTAAGAGACGACTCAATTTGATCAACACTTACTTCGCCAATGTCTCGAAAACTACCAACAACATATTCGGTATCTATTGCCGCCTCTCCAACGCTCTCCGCACGTAGGAAATTATCATTAGCGCCTATGGGCATCTCAACATAGAATCCTCCTAAATCAAATCCATTAAGGTCAATTCTCCAGCTGGGATTATCGATTAAATAAATTTCAGTGGAATTATTTGCCCATTCCGGCGTCCAGTTAGTCTCTGTCGGATCGTTCGAACCACGGGTTTCGTGGAGTTTCGCATTAGTATAAGAAAAATCGAAGAGCGGCTTATAACCTAGCGTAGCCAGCACGGCCCCACGCTGTGTATCCGTTAGCTGGCTAAAGGTTTTGTAGTTATTTTTGTTTGTGTAGTTAGATGTTATGGTGTTCCATCCCATGTCTGGTATATTCTTCTTTTCATGCGGATAAGATGCTTTGTTATTATAATAGTCGATTCCTTCGACAAAGGCTTTTCTAAATTTCTCACCTTCCGGCGCACTCGCATTATAGTAACCTGTCTGTTGCAAGGTAACATCCATGGTGTAAAATCTATCTCCAACATTGGCAAGTTC
>CAZUYZ010000148.1:0-4058 GCA_964624365.1 uncultured Puniceicoccaceae bacterium | reverse complement strand
GAACGGGCCGTATTCAAAAGCGGTGTCAACTAACGCAATATCGTAGCGGTAATAACGTTTTCCCCCAGTGCACTTGCGGCTTGAGCGGCGCTCTTCTCCGACGTTTTCAGCGGCTAAAGAAAAAATCTCCCGACACGGTTTTTCACGTCGGTGTCGTGTTTGCTCGCGGCAAAGTCTGAGTTCAAGGCAACCATCAATAATAGCCTTTGAACTGAGCACAGTCAGCTTTCAGAGCAAGGCTATTCAGCTAGCACCCACAACGCAAAAGCGACTAAAGAAGATCAGTTGAACAAGTTGCGATCCAAACCCGATTGACGGAAATGGATTGCGTTGTATCATGTGGCGTCTGCTTGCGCCCTGCCGGAACGATCACCGTATCACCGGAAGCGTTGCGGTATTTCTGGTGGCTGCCGCGCTGTGAGACAAACTCAAAACCATTAGCCAGAAGGATCTTCGCGATCTCGTCCGAACTAAACAACTTAGGCACTGACCAGACTCTCCCCGATTAAGACCTCGTCAACCTTGCGGTATGCCGATGGGTCAGCATCTTCAAAATATAACTCAAGCGCCTCCTTTATGTTGGAGATCGCTTCTTCAACAGTCTCTCCAAAACTGGACACATCAACGTTCAGACATTGGGCAACATAAAAACCATCTTCTTTGTAGATGCAGTATTTAACAGGCTGATTCATAGATTCTAACATGGCATTGTTTTTGATTTATTCAACCTTTGCTTTCGGCCGGGTGCGTCAATTCGTGGACTTTCTTCAGTTGCGTGACGCTCACATGTGTATATACCTCCGTGCTTTCCAGGCAGGAGTGGCTGAGCATTCGCTGAATGAAGCGGATGTCCGCACCGTTTTCCAGCATCAGCGTGGCCATGCTGTGGCGGAAGATATGACAGCTTCTGGACAGCCCGATGTCAGCCTTGCGGATGTGACTGCGCACGCGGTAGCTCAGATGCTTCGGCAACATCGGTTCACCGTATTCGGTCAGGAACAAGCGTTTGCCGCTGAGCGAACAGACCAGTGAGGGACGCACGTCGTCAATATATTCAGAACTCAGCAATCAGTTGTTGTTCTCGAGCGTCGTGCAGCAAATGTTCAGGCAAACACCTTGATCAAATTAGCTGAGATATTAAAAGTAAGCGTAGATTCTCTCCTTGGCCTGGAAAAAGAACCGCCGAAGGAGGAGGTTCCTGGCGGTCGTTGCCGCAAAACCTTTACACGAGTTTCGCGTCTACCACATCGCCAACAAGAACGAATCTTGGCTACTGTTGACGACATGCTAATCGCACAGGCTGCAAAACAAGAGACTTCGTAACCCCCCTGAGTATTTTTGAGGGTTGTCGCTCGGATCGAGAAGCCCAAAGAGATAAAATCTCGACGGCTTAACGTTCCGAGTGAAACGACAACCTTCAAAAGGGACTGCCTATTGCGTTCGATACCGCGAGGGAAAAGTGTGTCGGGGAAGCGGCACGCATGTCCGGCGTAGCCATCGGCGAAGACGGAAGACTGGGTGCCGGTCGCGTTAGCGGGGCAGGCATGGCTTTTCATTTTCTGCGGCCCTGGCCGCCTGATTTTCATCGAGGCTCTGTGGAGCGCAAGTGAAACGGTGCTTCGGTGCTGACGGTGGATTGGCCAGCGGCGTATAGGTTCAGGCGCGCGGCCAAGTGCGCCGTGGCGGGGCAACCGCCGCGCAGGTGGTTGGGGGAAGTCCCCTGGGACCACTACCGTTGACTTAAGGTTTTTACGGCTCAACCATGTATCTAAAATGTAATTTTTCGGATTTTCTTTCGGTATTTTGCAGAAGCCATGGGAGAAGTATTGTTTTGCTGTGTTGGTGGACGAATCCTTTTGGAATGGGGATTCATTTGGAACAGTTGGGATAATTTAGGATCTGCTTTACGGGGCCGACCCCGTTTTCTCTTTGGTTTTTGCTCATCAACGGAAGCTTCCTTTTTAGGTGCTGGCTTCTCACGCACTTCTATGCTCGTTGAGTCACGGCTGACATGGAAGACCAATTCTTCCGACAGGTTTTCTTTGATGACTTGTTGATGGATTCTCTCCAGTAGCTGTACTTCAGAAAAGTGTGCAAACGCACGACTAAAGGTCGATTCAGAGGGTATCTGCCCGCGATACTCACAACCGCAAAAATTACGCAGTAGCTTATTGGAGTTGAGATAATCAATCAGTAGCGTGGTGGTTCCAATTCCATAGATTGATTTAGCCAGGAATGCTAAAAACAGGCTGAGACGACTCGGGAGGTTGACCTCTGCCTTGGTAGTCGAACTGCCCAAGAAAACGATCCGGGCGTATCAGTTCTATCGCCTTGATAAGGCTTCATCTTTCGGGCTTAATTTTTCTTCAAAATGTTCTTCCAAATCAGGAAAAGTGTACATTGAATTTTGGTGATTAAGTTTTTAATCGTGTGCATGTTCCCCACGTTGGAATTTTTGCCTGCGTGGGGAGCATAAAAAGCAGTAATTGTGGATTAATGCAATTACCTCATAGGATAGACTTTTATTATTATACTTCCAAGATTCTTCTAACATGTTCTAATGCGAAGTTATGAATAGTGAACATTTTTTAATTACGGGTTGTGCAGGTCTTATTGGCGCAAAGACGGCTGAAATGCTTCTGGAGGCGGGTTATCGTGTCACCGGAATCGACAATTTGAACGACTATTACGATGTCCGCATTAAGCGCTACCGATTGAAGGCACTGGAAAAGTATCCGAGCTTTTCGTTCCACCCTACCGACATCGAAAACCTCTCGGACTTGAGTACGCTTTTTGCGTCCCAGTCATTTGATGCGGTGTTCAATCTTGCGGCCCGTGCCGGTGTTCGTTATAGCATGGAGAATCCTTTTGTTTATATGAGCACCAATGCTGCCGGTACGCTCAACCTGCTGGAAATGTGTAGGCAAAATAAAATACAAAAATTTCTTCTGGCCTCGACTTCTTCTCTCTATGCCGGTCAAAAAATGCCCTTCCAGGAAGATTTACCGGTTAATACCCCGATCTCGCCCTATGCTGCTTCCAAAAAAGCTGCTGAAGTGATGGCCTATACATATCATCACCTTTATGGGATTGATGTTTCTGTCGTACGCTACTTTACTGTTTTTGGGCCTGCTGGCCGACCGGACATGAGTGTCTTTCGTTTCATCAAATGGGTGGATGAAGGCATTCCCATCATGATGTTTGGCGATGGGTCGCAAAGCCGCGATTGGACTTATGTGGATGATATTGCTCGCGGCACAATTGCAGCCGGAACCCGAAATCTCGGCTATGAAATCATTAACTTAGGAGGTGGCCGTAATCCTAAGACTTTAAGCTACATCCTTGAACTCATTGAAGAAGGTATGGGAAAAAAAGCTATTATTGATAACAAACCGTTCCATGTAGCTGACATGAAGGAAACTTGGGCAGATATTTCAAAGGCAAAAGAGCTCTTAGACTGGGAGCCACAGATCAGCCCTGAAGAAGGTATTGCGCGCACTGTAAAATGGCACAGTGAGAATAAAGAATTTCTGAACGATATCAAGCCTTAGTCTGTATGTTAATTGATGAAAAATGTCAGAATTGAAAAGAGGCGGTGATTTTTCGCATTTATGCCATGTGCTGTCCCGTAGAATTATGGGGCAAATCCTGGCAAGTAAGTCTGTTCAGGCTGACTGCACATTCGCCACTGTCCACCTGCTGTCCCATAGAACCGCAACAGATCGCTCAGGTCAAAACGATTCCAAACCACGTTGCGAATCATTGTAAATAAACACGTAAAGCTGTGAGGCCAGGCGGAGTTCCAGGCATGAAAACGCAGCAACGCATACAGCAATAGAGAGCTGACCAGAGTTTCCAGCGTATTGCCTGCTTGGAGTGGCCAAGGTTCCGACAAGACCGGGCACAAAGTGAACCGGACCATATCACAGATTTGCAGCGTCTGCTTGATCTGTTTGAAGAACACTTCGATGGCCCAGCGGCTTTGATATAGATCGCATACACTCGAAGCAGCCCACGATAGGTTGTTGGTGATGAAGACAAGACACTTACCTGTTTCG
>CAZUYZ010000147.1:0-5877 GCA_964624365.1 uncultured Puniceicoccaceae bacterium | reverse complement strand
TTTTACTCAACTCTTCGAAACTACATGACCCGTGAATCATCTGCCTCATCTGTTATACCCGATGGTATTCGATATGCCCGGCTTTCCGGCCGACTGCTTGGGCTGTTTCTGGTCTGCATGGGTATTGGTTCACTCATCGGTAATCACTCCAATGACTCCTTCGCTTTATTCAAAGCAATTTACTTCATTCTCTACGGTAGTTTGATAAATCTTCCATTTCAACGGCTTGCACAGCGACCGTGGAAATGGACGTATGGCTTTCTAGTAATCACCTCTATTGCTTTTGTTTTCGTAATGGTTGTTTCCGTCATATTCGACTACATGGCTGCCGACGCACGCGGAGAACGCCTGGGTGTTCCCGGTTTTGAAGGCACCCTGATATTTTTTGCACTGCTGCAAGTGCCCGTAGTTCTTTTTCAGCGTAACCCGGACTTACTTGACTGATGCCTTCACCTTACAAGCATATCATTTGGGACTGGAACGGCACCTTGCTTGACGATATCGCTCTTTGTTTACGAGTGCTCAATCGCCTTCTGGAAAGGCGCGGAAGAACGTCGATCACGCGAGAGGACTATCGCCGCAACTTTTGTTTTCCAGTCATTCATTTTTATAAATACCTCGGCCTGGAAACTGACAAAGATAGCTTTGAGCAAGTCAGCCGTGAGTTTATCGAAGATTATGAAACTTGTTGGTTTCAGGAGTGCTACCTGCATCCGAAGGCTGCAAATGTGCTTTCGCAACTCGCTCAGTCTGGAATTTCGCATTCGGTACTCTCCGCAGCCAAACAGGAGGCTTTGGACGCAGGCACACAGCATTTTGGCATACACACACATTTTCTGGGACTGGCAGGCGCCGACAATATTTATGCCGAAGGCAAAATTGATAAAGGTCGTCGCTGGATTCAGGATCTGGACTGGGATCCGGAAGAAATTGTTTTAGTTGGCGACACAGTACACGACTACGAAGTCGCCCAAGCCATTGGCACAAATTGTATCCTCATGGCGCATGGGCATCACAACTTTCAACGTCTTAAAAAAACCGGCGCGTCGGTTGCACATTCGTTGCAAGCACTCGTGCCTTTAATCCTTAAAAGACGTTAGATGATTTGTTGAGGCCAATACTGATGCAAGTTCGTCAGAATCTAAGTCAGGGTAAATTTATTCTTTGAAGAATACCCCGCAGCTTGTTGCGGGGTTTAAACTGACTTGACGATGTCCGTTCCCGCCCGCCTGTTAGACAGAGTGGGACAAAAGCCCGCAGATGCCCCATAGCTTGCTGCGGGAGGTAGGGCTTTTGAGGGCATCGTTTTCATTTAGAATAATTGCATAAAATCATTAACTCTAGTCAATAAGTGCATCTACTTAACCCAAATTCGACACATTTTTCGGTGAAGTCCTGTGAAAACGGGGGGCTGATCTGATCTCCGACTCAAATTTCAGCACTACAGTCTGCCGGTCATTTAAAGGCAATTTTAACTCCCTGCTTTGAGCTCAAATCAGGAGATCGTAACTTTAGTTTGCGACTGATCGCGACACAGGAAAACTGACGAGATTTGAGCAGCTCAATGTTCTCTTCGGTCGCTATGCCCGCATCGATAACGATTGTTTTCTTTTTACCGTGCTCACCCAGATTTTCCAGCGTATCGAGCATCTCTGCCAGGGTGCCCGGTTCGCTTACATTGCCTTCGAGCACGTGACTTTCTTTAGGAAAGCCCAATGCGTCTACCACCAGCGCCAAGGTCATCAGTTTGCAGTCGTTGCGCTTCTCTTCGGATTTAACAAATTGCGCTTTAAGCACTTCTGATCTTTCTGCCTTCAAAGTAGGTAGTGGTCAAGTCGTATAGGATAATAGTCTCATCGAGTAGAAACAGTTCTTTGGCTGCCCGGCAGAGACTTTGCTCAATGTGCGCCCGATGTTTCCACAGCAGCAGTGCCGTGCGGTGCAGCGCGTTGTCATAAAACCGTTCATCGCTGCCGATAAGTTCCTTCAGTGCGCTGTCATCGTTGATCCATCTTGCCAACTCACGCTCGCTTGAAGGATGAACTGCCCGGCCAATTATTAACTCTTTGGCGTAATCAATCTGTTTGGCGCTAAAGCCTAAGCGTTGCAGAATAGCATCGAATCCATAACGGTTCATTTGTTCGGCAAGCACATACTCAGCGCCAATGCTTTTGGACTGGCTGGTGGTTACTGAGTTAACATCCACAGTTTGATAATCCGCCCTTTGCCATCGGTGTTTTCAGTGCGGACTGATTTCAGCAATTGATGCTGCTGATAAGTCCGTCCTTTGATCGTTTTAATTTTCCTGCGAATAAATATTATCGGGAAGTGCTCGCAGGAAACGGAAACAATCAATAATAAACCTTAAAAAGGAATAACATTCAGTCCCTACATTGGAGATTCAAAAATATAGTTTTTGGCAATGAACGTTTTACGAGATCGTCTAGCTCAAAATTACGCGTTTTGGGGTAAATCATTCGATTTTTTGTCTAACTTGGGGTTAATCGGATTAAATTTTAATCGCTCACTTCACACCGTTGTCTTTGATTTCTAATTTCAAATGCCTCGAGCTCTGTGTTTATTGCATTTTGTGCAAAACTCTGAAATTTCGCATTTTTCAACTTTTCTTGTAACGCGCAGTTTTATATGTTGTGCTGCGCTCGTAGTGCACTTCGGGACTTCTTGAGCTACTCAGGAAGTTTTAGCTCCACCGCGCTTTCCGGGATCTGAAAAATTTCTGAATCCTTAGAAATATAGCGCACATCACTCACACGCCCAAAACCTTTGGGACTGTCTCCCACCACCTCAAACTTCTCTTTATCCCAGTACCAAAATTCATATACGGTTGAAATCAATGTTCCATCAAAGTCTTTGTAGTCCATATATTTAATGATAGAAGGCTTCGAATTGGCTTCTTCGACATCTTTGTTATAAGTTACAATATAGGTCATCGCATTAATATAATCTGTTTTGGCACTGATGATAAAACGGTACCAGTCATCAGGAGCGTCTCCCATGTCAGAAGCAAACGATTGCTTGATCAAATGATGCTTCTTGCCATTGAACTTCACAGTATTGAATTCGCTTAAGGTAATACCTTCACCTTCCATCTTAAAAGGCGCCATTATAAACCAGGGCCATGTAAGGACATGAAAGCGTGCATTATCTTCTGGAGCAGCTGGATCTAACATCCAGGCGGTTTTTCCATCGTAAATGATAGAACCTCCTCGCTTACGATCGTAGCGGGATTTGGGCCCATTTGCTTCAAACGTAAATGTCCCATCAACAATTAGATTACCTTGAAAAATCATTTCAACTTCTGCCTGAACCAATTCTTTTTGCCACCAAGCCTCGATTCCATGGGCAGATTGTGTTGCTACCACTTGATCATGAATAAGTTCTAATTCCGTCTTGGCGCCTTTACCGAAATGACCGCAGCTAGCAAGGAAGGGCGCACTAAGAATAGATATAAAGGTAAAAATGGTTTGGTAATTCATAATAACAGTAAAATGGATGAGTTAGATTCGAATTAGCCCAAAAGTAAATCCTCAACTACTCGACTTATCTAATTTTACACTACTGGACAAAACAGTGAATAAGAGTATAAGTGGCAATATGGGCTGCAATTGAACGGGGAATCACAGGGAATTTGCCGAGTCTTTTCAGCGCTAAGGGCCAGATGAGACGCTCTGCTGATAAGGCTACGAGTCACGCGTTGACCTGACATTGGGGTTGATCAAGGGTCTCTGTATGGCCGCGCAGATGGATTTCGCATTGATTGGCAATCGAGCCGAAGTGACTCGATTTGTTAACGAGACGGAAACAACAGGTATTGACTACCATTCGATTCTAAAAGGTTGGCGAGCAGAATTTATAGGTAATCGACTGCTGGATGTACTCAAAGGCAATAGTGATATAAAAATTAACAGTGAGACAAAACTATCGGAAATAGTAGAGTGACCGGAATGCTCATAGAGTAGAGATCAAAATTAACTACACAGACATCTCATAGGCTGTGAAGTAAGCTGCATATTTCCTAGTCCTGTAGTGCGGATACAACAAAGAAAGGATTCAGAAGCGCTTCTTTGGTATTGTATTGTAAAGGAGAGCCGTCGATTTGCGTGACTCGGGCGCCGGCGATTTCAGCGACTGCCTGTCCAGCGCCGGTGTCCCACTCTGAAGTTAAACCCAAGCGGGGATATATATCTGCGGCGCCTTCTGCAACCAGGCAGAACTTTAGAGAACTGCCTTTGGAAACGATTTCAACTGTTTCAAAGCGCTTAATATAGTCTTCAAATTCAGGAGACGAGTGCGAGCGGCTGCCAACGACGCGGATCAACCCTTTGACTGGCTTGCGCTGAAGGGTCAGTCTGGATTGTTTACCCTCATGCTCTTTAAATGAACCGACACCTTCAGCCGCCATGTAAGTGGTTTTCAAAGCCGGTGCATAGACGACTCCCAAAGTCGCAACGCCATTCTCGATTAACGCGATATTTACGGTGAACTCCCCGTTCTTTTTAATGAACTCTTTAGTTCCGTCAAGCGGGTCAATCAACCAATAGCGCTTCCATTGTTTCCGCCCATCCCATGGAGTAGCAGCACTTTCTTCACTTAAAAGTGGCAAATCAAGAGCCAGTTTCTCCAAACCTGCACAAATGACTTTATGGCTCTTAATATCCGCCGTTGTCACCGGACTTTCGTCCTCCTTAAACTCAATATCAAAATCTTTTTGATAAATTTCCATGATAGCCTCACCCGCATCTCGTGCAATTGCGGCCACTTCGTTCATAAGTAATTCTTTTTCCATAATGTGATGTGTCTTTTTAAAATTAGATTCACAATCATCCCATAGAGATGATCTGAGCGAATAAAAAGTGGTTGGCTTTGAACGGTTTCCGACCAAAGAAACCAGTATGAAAAACCCCAAGCCAACCAAATATTATGCCACCACTTTCAATCAGCTTTGCAAGCTCATTCCCGTTGGTATGGTTCGCACGTTGGCCGAGCAGTACAAAAGGTGGCGAAAAGGTCATGAACCTTTTCGCTCTGGAGCCATGTGATCACCCTGCTCTTTGCCCAGCTCACTCATTGCATTGGATTAAATGATGTGTGTGCTGCCTTGCGTCACCACGCTGCTAAACCCTTTTGCGGTCATTGAAGAGGCCTCGCATCATGACAGCAGTCGTATGATTGCTCTGTGCGCAGGCTTGCAGGAAGGCGAGATCGCTGTCTTTGACAAAGCCTACGTAGTACATTTCAAGAACTTGTATTCACTGACGCAGCGTGGCGGGCATTGGGTAACTCGGGGCAAAGACAACATGAGTTATCACGTTTGTAAAAAGCGTAAGGCGGGCGGGTCGATTCTGCGTGATGATGAAATTACCCTGAAGACCAAAACGGGTAAAAACGACTATCCTGAGCGCCTGCCTGCGCCGGATTGTCGCCCGGGTCGAAGTAAACGGTAAGGAAGTTGAAATGGTCTTCATCACCAACAACCTATCGTGGGCTGCTTCGAGTGTATGCGATCTGTATCGAAGTCGCTGGGCCATCGAAGTGTTCTTAAACCTTATAGTGAGTAGAGGTCGATGAGGTTTCAAACAGATCAAGCAGACGCTGCAAATCTGTGATATGGTCCGGTTCACTTTGTGCCCGGTCTTGTCGGAACCTTGGCCACTCCAAGCAGGCAATACGCTGGCAACTCTGGTCAGCTCTATTGCTGTATGTGTTGCTGCGTTTCCATACCTGGAACTCCGCCTGGCCTCACAGCTTTACGTGTTTATTTACAATGATTCACAGCGTGGTTTGGGATCGGTTTGACCTGAGCGATCTGTTGCGATTCTATGGGATAGCAGGTGGACAGTGGCGAATGTGCAGTCA
>CAZUYZ010000146.1:0-12278 GCA_964624365.1 uncultured Puniceicoccaceae bacterium | reverse complement strand
GTTACTAATTGCCGGAGTGAGTGGGTTGAGTTCGGTGACAGCGATTTTCAGTAGTTTTAAAGCGGATGATCAGAGTGCCCTTTGGTGGCAATTGTGGATACGAATACTGGCGTGCGGAGGTGGGTTGATACAGGCTTTATTAATTGTATGGATTGAAGAGTTTGAAGCGGGTTTCAGAATCAAATCGTCATCTGGTAGCTAAATATTCTGCAGTTGCATTTTTCTTGTTGGGGTTCGGCCTCTGGGAGTTTGTTTCGGCAAACTACTTATCTATTGCGATTATATGTTAGTTGGTGGCTGTTTGGACTGGCTATTTTCAGAGTGCTTGTCGTTCACTTGTTTAGTCCGAGCGCCGCAGGTGATGATTTCTTTCTAAATGGATTGTTTTGGCAATTTGGAATACCGTTTGTTGCTGCTAACCGTAGGTAAAGTATTTTTTATCGATGCTGCGGAGTTGGAAGGGCTTTATCGCGTGCTGTCCTTTCTTGGACTGGGTGTTGCTTTGATTGGGATTGGTTTTTTCTATAATAAGATCGTGTTCGTAAAGGACTCGAAAAATTCTGAATAAAATAATCATGAAGCAGTATTGGCTGAGTTTTTCGTCTCAAAGTTAACTAGTCTGCAATTTTAGAACTTTTTAGTTTTCTCAAATGTCCTCCTTTAGAATATGGCTCGAAGCTATGCGGCCTAAGACCTTACCGGCTGCGTTTGTTCCAGTTGCTCTAGCCGGCAGTCTGGCGTTTGCGGATGGATTTTTTAGTTGGTTACCCGCTGTAATCTGTCTGTTTTTTGCACTGTTGATGCAGATCGGAACCAACTTTGCCAATGATTATCTAGACGGTATTCGAGGGACTGATACTAAGTATCGCCTGGGGCCACGTCGGGCAGTAGCGACAGGACTAATCGATCCCGGCACAATGAAACAGGCAGCGATTGCAACGCTTGCAGTGGGATTTTTTGTGGGATTGAGTTTGATTCCTCTTGGCGGTTGGTGGCTGTTGCCTATTGGTATATTGAGCGTGGCTTGTGCCTGGCTGTATACTGGTGGGCCTTATCCATTGGCTTACAATGGGTTGGGCGATGTGTTTGTAATCTTATTTTTTGGGCTGGTTGCCGTTGGATGCTCTTATTATGTGCAGACCAAAACTATTTCATTCGATGCTCTTCTGCTTGGATGTGGCTGCGGTGCGCTGGTGAACAATTTGTTGGTAGTTAATAATTATCGCGATATTGAAGAAGATCGTGCTGCGAGCAAACGCACTTTGGTTGTTCTACTGGGGCGACCGTTTGCCCGTGTGCAATATCTGGTTTCGGTTTTGATAGCTGGAGGTGTTGTTCTATACTTCTGGATCAGTGACTACGGCAGCTGGACTTTATTGGCGCTTTTCCCTGTCGCTCGTGGAATTGTTTTATGGCGAAGTCTGGGAGCAGTAGAAAATGCTGAAGACTTTCTGGAGATGCTCAAGAATTCAGCGAAAACAGTTCTGACCTACGGTATCTTGTTTTCAACAGGCCTGGTTGTGTCTTCTTTTTAAGATCGTGAACCAGTTCAAATTCGGGTAGTAGCTATCGGGTGATGTCGTTTTGCCCGAGAAGTCTGAGCTGATGACGGGTAAGTGTCTCTGCAGCTAGTTCGTTGTCCTCAAGACTAATTGCCAGGGCAGAGGAGTTATTGGGTCGGTAGACAAACGGATATATGTAATGAATATTGATTTCAGCCTGTACGAGTGCATTCGTTACTTTTTCGATCTCAGCAGTACTGATAAGTTCTACCGCGACAAGGTCGCTTATTACGAACGAGAACATGTGCTCTTCTAACAATTTTTTGGCTTCATTCGGGTAGTCAACGATGATACGGATTATCGAGCTGTCAGTGGTATCGAGAATCGACAATGCCATAACATGTACTTCACGCTCTGAAAGAATGCGTATGATCTCATTGACGGCCAACTTTATTGTCCGCGTAAATTGAAAATTGAATTACCGGCTCGAAGGCGTCAGGTCTGTTAGTAACTTCTGAATGCATAATCTACAACTCACTCAATGTTCTGAACTTGTTCTCGAATTCGCTCAAGTTCATTTTTAGCCTCAATAACTATCCGGGTGATTTCAATGATTGTTGTTTTACTGCCGATCGTATTTAGCTCGCGGTTGATTTCCTGGCAGAGAAAGTCCATTTTGCGTCCGGTGGCATTTTTGCTGAGGACAAACTCATTGAACTGTTCAAAATGACTGCCAAGTCGTGTCAACTCTTCGCTAATGTCACAACGATCTGCAAAAAGAGCTATTTCTTTCAGAACGCGCTCATCGTTAATATCCAAATCGAGTTTTAAATTCTTAAGCCGATCCAGTAGTGCGGCTTGATAGTCAATCGCTGCGTTTTGTGCGTGGCTCGAAATTTGTTTGCGAAGTGAATCCAACGTTTGAATGCGGTCTTTGAGATCACCGGCAAGTATCTTACCTTCCTTTGAGCGCATTGCATTCAATTCAGTCAGCGCAGTATCAAAGGCAGATTTAATGGTTCCTTTTACCGTGTTCCAGTTGGGAAGGCTGGCGCTTTCTTTCAATGTTTTTGCTAAATTTAGGAGAAAGTTGCTGTCTACTTGAAAATCAATGGACTGGTATGCTGCATAGTTTTGAAACTGTTCGATGCATTTGTTCATAGTTTCAGGATCCAATACCAGGCTGGATTGATTATTTCGGGTGGATTCAACTCTTATGTGGACATTGAGTCGGCCACGCTGAAATTGATCTTTCACCCAAATTCGACACTGATGATCGAGCCCATTCCAGTCACGCGGACATGCTATTTGAGCATCCAGATTTTTTCGATTTACTGCACTCATCTCGACGTCGATTTGTAAGTGGTTTTCGATGTCGATGGCAGCGCCACGGCCATATCCGGTCATGCTTTTCATTTGTTTTACTGGAAACTTGATTTAGGTATTCTGTAAAATTGAGGAGAAAAGTTGAAATTTGAAATACTTGCAAGGCAAGTCCATGTTATTATAACCTGATGTAGTTACCTAAAAATATGCTATCAGGCGCTAAAATGAAAAAAGTTACGCTTAATTTTAAAACGATTGTCCTCTCGGATATTCACTTGGGGACAAAGAATTGTCAGGCATCCAAAGTAAATCATTTTCTCAAACACTCGACAGCAGGTCGCATCATTTTGAATGGAGATATTATTGATGGGTGGAGTTTAAAGCGTCATGGAGGTTGGAAGAAAGAGCATACAAGATTCTTACGAATCATACTAAAGCGGGTAGAAAAAAAAGGTGTGGAAGTTATTTACCTGCGAGGGAATCATGATGATATTCTGGAACGTTTCCTACCAATGCGGTTAGGGGATTTATCAATTGTGGATGAGTACGTTCATGAAACAGATAAAGGCCGTTATTTGGTGGTACACGGAGATGTTTTCGATGCGATTACTCAAAAAACCAAGTGGCTCGCAGTTTTGGGAGATGTCGGTTATAGAATGCTGATGAGCATCAATCGTATTTACAACAAATACCGTTCATGGCGCGGCAAGGAGTATTTTTCGTTTAGCAAATTGATAAAAGCAAAAGTGAAGAACGCTGTAAATCACATTAGCAACTTCGAGCAGGAAGTTGAACTGCTTGCAAAGCGCAAAAAATGCATCGGCATTATGTGTGGGCATATTCACACCCCAGCAAATAAAATGATGGGGCAAATTCACTACCTGAATTCCGGTGATTGGGTGGAGTCTATGACTGCTCTGGTTGAGCACGTTGATGGTAGATTTGAAATTTTGGATTACACCGAGTTCTGCGAACGTCTCGATGCAGAGCGAGAACGGATTAAAAAGGTTTAACTTATATTAAGTCTGATATTACTCGAAGGGAGATTTGTATTTCAGTATTTTTCGAGAAGTACAGCGGCAATTCCAAAGCGCAGATTATAAGATGATTGGGTTATGACTTCGCGACCTGAAAGATCGAGTAGTGCAACAATGGTTATCAGTGCGGCTGGCATAATGTCAGCTCGTGCCAATGGCAATCCTGGTAGGTTCCTACGCTCGTCCAGGGATAAGTTGCAGAGTTTTTCTTTTAACTCAGCGATGTCGTCTTTATATAAGGTCTGTGATGCGTTTTCGGCTGTTTCCTTTGATTCTGCTCTCAAAATCGAGCGGATAACAGAAAATGCGCCGCCAGTTACAACCAAAGGATCGTCTGTCGGTTCAAAGCTGAAGCCACTTTCGGCTATGGATTTAAAAACGTGATCACGAATATTTGCTTCAGTCTTGGAATCAACTGCCCGCGTGCGGTCCGACAAGAATTTTTCGTTCATGCGTACGGCCCCGAGCTGTAGAGAGCAGGCTTTTTCGATGGAGTCCTTGTTGATACGAATAAGTTCAAGGCTTCCACCGCCGATATCAATTTGAATAAAACGCTCTATTTCAGCAAGTAATGGATCACAGCGAAGACCTTTACCAATGAATTTAGCTTCCTCGATGCCAGACAAAATCTTCAATTCAATGCCAGTGGCTTGTTTAATTTGTCCGACAAACTCCAATCCGTTGGTCGCATCACGAACAGCGCTGGTCGCGACGATTTTGATACTATTTGGATCATAGTCTTTTGCGGCCTTCACTAGATCCACTATAGACTGACAACCGGCGGATATGGCTTCATCTGTGAGTGTAAGCATTCGTTGGCCAATGCCCGAGCTGATGCGAGTCTCGTAAGTTTTTGAAAATAGTTTTTCGAGAAACTTATTGTTGTGAACTTTTCGGGCGACTAGTAATTTTATTGAGTTGCTGCCGACATCAATGACCGCAACGGTTTTCTTTTTTAACATAAATTAAATGCAAGTTTTTAAAGTTTAATGCAGATGGGTGTATTTTCTAGAATTCCAGACAATACGTTATTGCAATAAAACTTTAGGACAAGTTGATACAGGTATGTTTTATGACGAGGTAAATGTGTACTTCAACGCTGGCAAGGGCGGTGATGGCTGTGTAAGCTTTCGCCGTGGCAAGTATGAGCCGAAAGGTGGTCCGGATGGTGGCAATGGTGGCCGTGGCGGATCGGTCTATATTGTTGCCGATACGAACATCGCAGATTTAACCGACTATCATTTCAAACCTAATTGGAAGGCCAAGAATGGCGAGCCGGGCCGTGGTAGTCAACAGCACGGCGCTAAGGGAGCGGACATACTGCTTAAGCTGCCGGAAGGTACCGTTGTTGTCGATCGGAATACAGATGAAGTGGTTGCAGAAGTTTTAAATCATGGAGAACCGATTCTTCTTCTCGAGGGGGGGGAGAGTGGCAAAGGGAATGAGACATTCAAGTCATCGACGAATCAGACGCCACGCCAGTTCACTCTGGGTAAGCTTGGGGAAGATGGAGAGTTTCGATTGATTGTGAAAACAATCGCAGATGTTGGTCTGGTCGGGTTTCCCAATGCGGGTAAGTCGACGCTCTTGAACATGCTAACTAATGCGCATCCAAAAACAGCATCCTATCCCTTTACAACCATGTTTCCGACGGTTGGCGTCCTGGAATATCCGGAACAGTTTGAACGCATTACGCTTGCCGACATTCCGGGACTCATCGAAGGAGCCAGCGAAAATAAAGGCTTAGGACATCGATTTTTGAAACATATCGAACGCTGCAAAGTCGTTTTGATCCTAATTGATATGGAGGGCACTGACGGGCGTGAACCGATCGCTGATTACCGTATTTTGCTTAACGAGTTAAGACTGTACAAGCCGGGGCTGGTAAAAAAACCGATCTTTGTCGCTGCAAACAAGATGGACGAACCTAACGCACCTGACAATTTAAAGTTGTTAAAGGAGAAAATAAAGCAGCCAGTTTACCCCATTTCCTGTGTGTCGGACGAGGGTATAGAAGAACTTAAAGGAGTTCTTTTGAAGGCTGTTCTCGATGTTCGTCGCGCTGAGTCAGAACTATCCGGCGATGCGTCTGAATAAGTCCGCAGCTGTGTAATATATAATTCACTTAGCAACGCCTGGCAGGCTCACAGGGATTTGAACCCCGACTGAAGGAACCAGAAACCTTAGTGCTACCATTACACCATGAGCCTGTAAACTTCATAAAAGTTTTACTTAATTTGAGTATCAATCAATTACAATCTCTTCTGGATTGAAGTTAACTTTTGGGTAACTCAATTGTAAATCATCCAAACAGGCAACTACGATACGTGCAACTAACAAATTACGAGCCCATTTTTTGTTTGCCGGAATAATATACCAAGGTGCATGTGAGTGACTTGTTTGGGCAAAGACCTCTTCATGGGCTACCTCGTAGTCGTCCCATCGTTTTCGTGCAACAAGGTCAGACATATCAAACTTCCAGTTCTTTGCCGGAATGTCCAGGCGTTCCTGGAGGCGTTGTTTTTGTGTTTCCTGATCAATGTGGAGGAAAAACTTGAGGATGATTGTGCCTTCATCGACCAGGAGTTGCTCAAAATTATTGATGTGATTGTAGCGTTTTTTCCAGATGGATTTCGGTTTTAGATGGTTCACACGGACCGCAAGTATATCTTCATAGTGGCTTCGATCAAAGATTGTAATTTCTCCATTAGCAGGCGTGCGCTTATGGACTCGCCAGAGAAAATCATGCGATAGCTCACGTCGACTTGGTTTCTCGAAGCTGGATACGTGAACACCCTGTGGATTAACGCCGCGGAAGACATGGCGGATCGTGCCGTTCTTACCACTGGTGTCCATCCCTTGCAGTACGATCAATAGCTTTTTGCTTCGGTCGACAAAAAAACGCCGCTGCAAGTCGGTCAGCTGAGTGCGTAAAGCATTCAATTCCACTACAGCCTCTCCTTTGGTAGTGGGTATGTCGTCCCACGGTTTGGCAGCTACTTTTGAAAGCGTCTGATTTTGCTCCCTGTTGATGAGATAGTGTTTGAAATTTTCCAGAGACATATAAAGAAGGTGATTTTATTTATTTAAGTAAGTATCACTGTCTGCGAGATAGAAAGCGGCTGTCATTGGCGATGGCGATAATGTGTCCAAAAGAACAAAGTCACGAAATGCATCGATTTTTTTCAATGAGATTCCTGAAATTTTTGCCAGATCATTTATCGATCTAAATGGGCGTTCTTCAACAATGCGTTTTGCTAAAGCCGGGCCAATTCCAGGCAGAGTGTCTAGTTCGTCTATGCTAGCGGTGTTTAGGGCGATTTTGCCGCTTTTATGAGCACCGGTGGATTTGCGGCGCATTGAGTCTGCTGGATAGGTCTTTTCTCGGCCATCAAACTTGCTTAAGCCTGTAGACGGTAATTCATTTTGTGAATTATTCCAAATGCCTTTTCCGACCTGTTGTGCAGAGCGTTCTAGATGTTTGAGCTGTTTCAAATAAGCAGTTGGTTTAAAACCACCAGGCCATGTGCCTCTGGTCGGCATGCCATAAATACGCGCCAGTCCATTCCGTACCAGTTCTGCCGAAAGCAGTTGCTCGTTTTTGCTCACAATGCCGAAAAAGCGAGCTTCTGCGCCGCCCCGTGCATCCTCCCACCGTGTGATCACGGTGAACTTGTCTTTGAGAAAGGCCAGTGTATATTTTTTGGCAATCTTTCCAAATTCGATTACTTTGGATTCTGGTATCGAAAAGTAGTGTGCCTGATCTTTGAGGCGATCGGGATAGGTGTCATATGTTTCCGGGCAGTCAACGTAGTAGAGGCGGACGATAAATTCCTTGTCTTTGTGTCGCACCTTAAAGCTATCGCCATCGTTACTACCCAACTTGATAAGACGGCAGCCATTAAGTACTTCCCAGTCGGCTTCGGGCTTGTTGGAAGCGGTTGTTGCGAGTGGAATTATCAGTAAGCACGTTTTGAGTAAAAAGCGTAAAATTAGACGCATAATTTTCTTTTAAGTGAACAATCCATGCTGGCAAGAATTCGAACAAGATTTATTTTTTCGTTTGCTTGCAAGTGATAGCTTGGATTACTTGCCTCCATCTGTGTCATCGTTCGATAAGATTAAACACCTGAGATGCTCCTTGGATCAAATGCTTCCACCCGGAGTAGTTGCGTTTGCGGATCAGATAACAGACCAGGAGGCTACGTTTGAGTATCCGGAAGAAGAAGAGCATATGGTAAATGCTGTATCCAAGCGTCGAAATGAGTTCATTACAGGGCGTCGTTGTGCCCGCAAAGCGCTTCGCGAAATAGGTCTTGCTCCCTGCGCGTTGGTTCCGGGTGAGGGCAGAGCGCCGCTGTGGCCAGCCGAAGTTATCGGGTCAATTTCACATTCGGGACAGTTTTGTTGCGCCGCTGTTGCTCATACCGACGCTATTGCTTGCCTTGGTATCGATCTGGAAAAGACAAGCCGAATCAGTTCCGCCGTAATGGGGCGTGTGATACATCCTTTGGAGAAAGTATACGTCAATAATGATCAAATGCGCGGAAGTCTCATTTTTAGCGTTAAAGAAGCTTTTTTCAAAGCGCAGTTTCCAATTTGGAAAACTTGGCCCAACTTTGATGACCTAGCTTTTAAGGAAAGTGATGCCATGGGACGGTTAAACGTTCTCAAAGCAGCAGATCATTTACCCGGCAGCTTACTTTCTGCTCTTAAGAAGATGCACTTTCGCTATGCTTTTTTTGATGACTATGTACTTACGCTTTGCTGGTTAAATAAACTGCCAGTTGATGGATCAAATTAAACCTTATTTGTACAGGTGTAGCCTCGCTTGTCGAGGCGTTGTGTGGCCAGAACTAGAAACTCGTACGGCGAACTGGGCGCCTACGAGTTTTAACCTTATAGTAGCCCCAAATAATTCCCTGTTTAGCTATAGATCATGTACTGGGTCTTAGGAATGTGAGTGTATTCTCTTCCGATAAAGTTGCATCAAACTGATAACCCCCAGTCTTAAACGTTTTGAGATCTTCAACGGACTTTACGCGATTGCGCACAATAAAGTCTGCCATCATGCCGCGAGCCTTCTTTGCATAAAACGAAATGACCTTATAAGCACCGTTCTTCTCATCCTTGAAAATGGGTGTGACCACTGCGCCTTTAAGCTCTGTCGATTTTACTGATGAAGAGTACTCGTTGGAAGCAAGATTTACAACAACGTTTGATCCGGAGTTTTTAAGATCTTTGTTGAGTTGCTCCGTGATGGCTGAATCCCAAAATTCATAGAGGTTTTTACCGCGTGTATTTTCTAACTTTGTTCCCATTTCCAGGCGATGTGGCTGAATGCGATCCAAAGGGCGCAATACTCCGTATAGGCCAGATAGGATACGAATTTGAGCCTGAGCAGCATCAAAATCATCCTGTGACCATCTACTGAGTTCCATGCCTTGATAAACATCACCTGTGAAAGCCAAAATTGCCTGGCGACTATTGTTCTTATCGTGAGTGGTTTGATAATTGTGGTATCGGTCGTAGTTTAACTTAGCCAGTTTCGGACTGATATGCATTAGCTTGCCGATGGCTTCTGAATCGAAGCTTTTCAGTTTCTTTATAAGTTCGCATGACTGCTTGGCAAAACGAGGTTGGGTCGCTTTGCTGAGCAATAGCGGCGTTTCGTAGTCCAAAGTCTTTGCTGGCGATAAGAGAATTAGCATATGATTACACAAAATTAAAGCGACATAAGTGCAAGAGGGGAGGTAACAAAATACAGGTCCGTTTATACCGTTCCAAAAACTGCAGGATTAATAGAAACTGCTACAGTCTTTCTTCAGATTCCTCATTGGCTGAAAACGATATGTTGGCCTGCCCCAGAGGCGTTTCTTTAGACACCTTTGACTTTCAACTTCATGTTTACCTCTTTTCCGGACTATAGCGAGGATTTTCACTCGCTCCCTTATGCTTATGCTGAAAGCACCGTTCTTGTCAAGATAAGGCCTCTGTCACGTAAAACAAGATCGCCTGGTTGCAATTTAAGTTCCGGTGTAGCAGTTAACAGCATATTTTGATATTGCACATGGAGAATATTTGAAGGTTGGTTCTTTAACGGCCAAACCATCCAAATAAGTAGCTAATAGAACCCCCTATGTTTCAATGTTTTTTATACAGTCAATTGCGTTTTTTAGCATTATTACTTTGGGCGCCACGTGCGCTATTTGATCACGGCTGGAATGCGGCTTTGAAACGTCTCTTAATTTTTATCCTTGTCGTTCCCTTATTCTGGATCCTGCAAATCCTGCACTGGTTCGGCATGCTAATGGATGTATTTTTCTATCCTTCATGGAAAAAAACCAAGGTAAATTCGCCTGTTTTTATCACCGGTATTCCGCGTAGTGGTACGACATACCTGCAACGTACACTGGCGAAAGACAAACGCTTTACGTCCGCAGTTACATGGGAACTGCTGTTTGCTCCGAGCGTCAGTGAAAAAATATTTTGGAAAAATATCGGTCTTCATCTAAGGCCTCTGCGAGCTTTTCTGGGACGTCAAAAGTTTCTCTCAAAGATGGAAGCAATCCATAGCCTCAAGCTGGATGAACCGGAGGAAGATTTTTTGTTTCTCCTGCAGCTAAATGCCTGCTTTGTCCTAATTGCACTTTTTCCGTCTGCTAAAGGTCTGTGGCGATTAAGCCGTTTTGATGAGGCATTGCCGAAATGGGAACGCAAGCTTATCATGAATTATTACAAAGTATGTGTGCAGAAACACCTCTATTTCCAGGATCTTGTAGACGATGGCAGGCAATATATCTATTTGTCGAAGAACCCTACTTTTGCTTCAATGACGGATTCATTGCAGAAAACATTCAACAGTGCAAAATTCATCGTTTGTGCACGAACTCCACAAAAAACAGTCGCTTCACAAATCAGTTCGCTCAAACCTGCATTTGAGCTTTTTGGCGATGCGACGTTGCCAGAAGGGTTTGTCGAAAAGTGCGTCTCTATGCTGCATCATTATTATGAGTACCTTAACCGTAGTCTTGTTGCCACCCATGCTGCTCCCCTGCTGCTCAATGAAGAAATCCATTTGGACTTACAAGGTCTTATTGAAGACCTGTACGACCGTTGGGGTTGGGAAATTGGCGAGGACTTTGGCAGCTTCTTGCGCAAACAGTCTGAGAACTCACGCGAGTTTCGCAGTAGCCACTCTTACGGATTAAAGGATTTTGGTCTCGACGATGCAGGTATAGAGGCACGATTTAATGATGTTTGGCCGATGTGTACAAATGCTGAAACAACTCAAACTGATTCAGAAGAAATCAAACTACGGATCGCCATAGTATCGGATGCCGCGCCCCACCGCAACGGTGTCGGCGCTTACTACAAAGACCTGGAGCGACATCTCACTGATCAGGTAGATGCTATAATTACACTCTCTCCAACCATTCAAAACGGCAAATGGTCGGGCGGTATTGCACTTCCCATGCCAGGCGACTCGACCCAAAAATGTTTGCTACCAAATGTTTTTAAACTCCGCCGCCAGCTGAAAGACTTTAACCCGACAGTAATCATCCTCCCAACACCTGGCCTGTATGGATTTACCGGTTTAGTTCTGGGTAAACTGCTGGGGGCCACTGTAATTTCAGGCTTTCATACCTGGTTTGAAAAGTTGGGCCAATTATACTGGAGCCGCTGGCAAGGCTGGATTAACCAAGTCTATCTGAAAATTTCCAACAATATTCTCTTTGCCTGTTCAGAGCTCGTTCTCGTCAACTCAAAATTCATGGCCAAAACAGCAAAAGAGATCAGAGACTGTACTACCCGACTGGTCGGAACCCCGGTTTCTTATGACTTCATTCATACGCCAGTAATTGCTCATAGTGGTGCGCTTGAAAGAGTCCTCTTCGCTGGTCGCCTGGCAGCAGAAAAAAACCTCGAGTCAGTCATTGAGGCCGCACGCCAATTACCCAATCTACACTTCGACATCGCAGGCGATGGACCGGATCGAGAAAAAGTTGAGAAAGCCGCCAATGAACTCGAAAACCTGCATTACATCGGCTGGGCGACTCGAACTGACTTGCTCAAGCTGATTGATAATCACGACATATTAGTGTTACCTTCGCATGTTGAATCTTTTGGCACAGTCGCATTGGAAGCAATGTCCAGACAGCGCCTTGCTATGGTTTCCAAGCACTGCGGCATCTCCGATTGGCAGGATTTGAGAGCTGGGCTTCTGTTGATTAATGAAGATGAAACACTAGCCACTGCACTTGAGCGTTTAAGTAATGAAAGCGATGCAAACAGAATTTCCATTGCAAAGAAGGCTCGTAAATGCGCTGTAGAGCAAAACAATTGGAACCTTGATCAATGGCAGGAGTTGCTCACATACGCAGCGAAACAATTTTGAATTCTTTATTGATAT
>CAZUYZ010000145.1:0-3391 GCA_964624365.1 uncultured Puniceicoccaceae bacterium | reverse complement strand
AAATTTACAAAATTACCTTTTCTTTTTTGATCCCAACTCTCAGGACTTAAATCTACTTCATCCTGCGCAGGGTAAATATCTGTGGTCGTATCGTTAACACCAAGATCAGAAGCAATCTCTAATAATTTTTTACGCATTGATGCTGCAGGTACAACACCATCAATAAATAAAATTAAATGGAGTCCGTTCGATTTTGATCTGAATGGGATGAGTGGGTACTTTCTTTTCCGTATAACTGATATAACTTCCTTATGTTGTATATTGTAACGATCAACATCGATGACCCCCCAACTGCATGAATTATCATCTCTGATAGGGACAGATCCATAATACTTTTCTCCTTTTAAATGTTCTAACCAATCCTCTTTCGTGATTGGTCGCGGTTCCACCCAATGTCTGAATTCTTGTTTACCATCGCGATCACGTTTGTGACCCAAAGGCATTGAAGCACCAAAATATGTAGAAGAGCCTTGGAAGAGTTCTACAAACTCTCCCAAGGTTTTGTCAAGTATCTCCATTATTAGAATGGTGATTTTTCTGTTTTTTCTTCGTTAGAGTGATTTGCTCTCACAGCACCTTTTTTACATGACTCATAAAAGTCAAAGGCTGCTTTGATTGTTTCTTCGCTCTCAACTTGTCCCGTATGTTCGATTTCCCAACCATACCAAGATCCTAAATTGTTTTTTTCTAAAACAGTTTTAAGATTGTATTGTTGAGTAAATGGTGCAGGTCTAAAAAAGCCTTTACCATCTTTTCTCTTATTTCTTAGGGACATCATCATTGAATTCCACTTCTTAGATTTTTTTCTTTGAGTAGACTTCATTGTGATTAATGCTGTAGAAGATTTATCTTCCTCAACAACCATCACATAATGTGATGCTGTTTCCTCTACATAGTTACCATTTGGTAATCTATCCTTACCATCCTCACCTCTAGTCGTTTTTGACATGATATCTGAGTCAGCAGGGTAGACATTTACAGGAGCAACAGCACCTTTATCTCTGTCTTTCCATTCAATGTATTCGAGTTTATAAAAACAAGGTATTACAGATATACCATCTGTTCCATTGTATAACTCGTTAGTTACCGTGTTGTAGATCATTCCTGGTCTTGCCGATTCTATGAATTGGCTATCACCTTGTGTAACTTGTGGTGACAATTGTCCAAGAACTTTTAGAAATGGTAACGCTAAACTTTTAGAATCTACGTTATCAAATCCTTCGTCAGCGAATTGCTCAATATTAATTGAGGCAACTGCACCGGCTTCTTTTTTAATCGCTACTTCGTTCGATTGTCCGTCTTTTGTTTTCATATTATTACCTATTATTTGTTAGTTATTTTCGTTTTATTTGCGATGTATACACCGAACAAATCAAAAGGTAATTCTTTACCACCTTCAATTTGTTCTTTAACAAATGCTTTCAAAGTCATTGGTTCAACTTTTTCTTTTTTATTATAGTTGAAACCAAACTTCTCACACACACTTATTAATTCAGAGACTTGGTTGTCTTGTCCTCTACCAAATGAAGCAGTAACAGTATTTTTAATTAAATCTTCAAATCCATTACTTCTTAAAAAGCCAAAGGCTTCGTCAACACGCGACTCAGGAATTTTTGCTGCGTAGAATGGTTTTACTTCTACACTAGAACCATCTGCTAACTTCAGCAAAGATACACCAGCTTCCTGCATCATCTCTGGAATTACTCTTTCCTCTAAATCTCTTGATTTGTTTTTTAGAGTTTTTAATTTTTCTTCTTGTTCTTCTATTTGCTTTTGCAAATTTTTTAGATCGTTACATTTATCAGATATTGATTTAACACTACCTTGATCAATGTCGATATTTGACATTTTTTCGATATCCATATTTCCTCCTGTAGGCTCATTATTTTATTTTCTTGACCTTTGCAAGTAAAAAAATATATATCCATTAAGATGTGGAAGTACCCCTATAAGACCAAACCATATGAGCATCAAAAAAATGCTCTTAACGAATCAGCTGAAAAAAGCCAGTGGGCCTATTTCATGGAGATGGGTACAGGAAAAACAAAAGTAACAATAGATAATTTAGCTTACTTATTTTTTAAAAGAAAAGTTACAGCAGCTCTTATTATAGCTCCTAAATCAGTTTATTTAAACTGGGAGAATGAGATAGAAACCCACATTCCAGAAGTTTTAAAGTATAAAATATTTAAATGGAATATTGATAAACCTAAAGATTATTATGCTTTACAAAATTTTAAAGACTTAAAAATATTTTTAATTAATGTTGAAGCTTTATCAACTAAGAGAGGTTTTGAAGCTTGTAAAGAGTATCTTATTAAAAATAAGCTAAACTTTGTAGCGTTGGATGAATCAACCACCATAAAAAATAGATCAGCGAAACGAACAAGAAACATTTTAGGATTGCAAAAATTATCGCAGGTAAGGCGAATATTAACAGGATCCCCAATAACAAAATCTCCATTAGACCTGTATACACAATGTCAATTTTTAAGTCCAGAATTATTAGGTTTTTCAAGTTACCTGGCTTTTAGAAATAGATATGCTGAGATGACTGATATACCAGTCGGTTCTGGTAGATACATAAGTGTGCCTAAATATTACAAAAGACTTCAAGAATTAGAATTAAAAATAAAACAATTTGCAACTCGTATAAGAAAAGATGAGTGCCTAGATCTCAAACCTAAAGTAAGACAAAAAAGATACATTGAACTTGATGGTGAAGGAAAGAAAATTTACGAAAAACTTAGAACAACTGCTTTAGCAATTGTAGAGGACAGTACCATATCTTTTTCAAATAAACTTACAGAAATAATAAAACTACACCAAGTTTGTAATGGTTTTACTAAAGATGATGAAGGTCAAATCTTACAATTACACAAATCAAAATTACTTGCATTAGAAGAAACTTTAGAAGAAACCGATGGTAAGGTAATTATTTGGGCTAACTACATTTATAATATTGAAGAGATAATAAAATTTATAGAAAAAAAATATGGTAAGAAATCTGTAGTTAGTATATATGGGGCTGTAGATGTTCAAACACGTAAAGAAGCTGTTAGACGAATGCAAGAAGATCCAGAAACTCGTTTTTTGGTGGGTAATCCAACTACGGGAGGGTTTGGTCTTACTCTTACTGCTGTTAACACTGTTATTTATTTCTCTAATAATTACAACTTAGAAGTACGTAAACAATCAGAAGACCGTGCTCATAGAATGGGCCAAAAAGGCACTGTGGTTTATATTGATATTGTTGCAAGAAATACATTAGATGAGGCTATTATGAAGTCTCTTACAAGTAAAGGCCAGATAGCTGCAAAAACGTTAGGTGAAGAAGACTTAAGAGACTGGTTGTTGTAGTTTATTAAACTGTTCTACTCTTTCTAAAAAC
>CAZUYZ010000144.1:0-9405 GCA_964624365.1 uncultured Puniceicoccaceae bacterium | reverse complement strand
TCCTTCGAAGAATCCATGAAGCTGGCGAATACGCGTCGGGTGACGCATTTTACGAAGCGCCTTAGCTTCAATTTGGCGAATACGCTCACGTGTCACCTTAAACTGGCGACCAACTTCTTCCAAAGTACGAGAGTAGCCATCGGCAAGACCAAATCGTAGTGAAAGGACTTTGCGCTCGCGGTCTGTGAGACTATCCAGGACATCCGTTATTTTCTCACGGAGAAGACTGTAAGCTGTCATGTCATAAGGATTTTCAGCGCCCTTATCTTCGATGAAGTCACCAAAATTTGTATCGTCCGAGTCGCCGACAGGACTTTGTAGAGAGATCGGCTGCTGAGCCATTTTCATAATTGCCTGAACACGTTCAAGTGGCAGATTCATCTCGTCGGACACCTCTTCAGCAGTAGGCTCATGGCCGAGTTCCTGAAGCAGCTGTTTTTGTACCTGCATTACTTTATTTAGCGTTTCAATCATGTGCACCGGAATGCGAATTGTGCGGGCTTGGTCCGCAATAGACCGGGTGATTGCCTGACGAATCCACCAGGTTGCATATGTCGAAAACTTGTATCCACGGCGATACTCGAATTTTTCAACAGCTTTCATTAGTCCCATGTTGCCTTCCTGAATGAGGTCCAGAAATGATAGGCCACGGTTGGTATATTTCTTTGCGATCGAGATAACCAGACGCAAATTTGCTTCTACCATTTCTGTTTTGGCTTTATGTGCCTGACGTAGGCCGGTACGAACTTCCTTCATGATTTCCATGAATTCGTTCGGTTCCATCTTGAATTCAAGTTTGAGTTCAGAAAGCCGTTTTTCGATAGCTTTGAGGTCAACTTTTTTCTTCCGTCGAAGAGAGACTTTATCTGCGGACTCTATATCGTCGTAGAGATTTGTGACTTCTCTATAAACAGGATTTAAGTTGCTTAAAAAATCTTCAAAGACTTTCAGCTTGAGGCAGTATTTGCGAAGTACGAGCCGAAGTTCGTTTTCATACTTTTTCATTCGCGTACGGGAACGTTTTTCATTTGAGGATTTTCCCTCTTTGAAGGCCGTAATCTGGCTGTCCCAGGCTGCATAAATGCGTTCGCCTAATTTGTGTGCCTGATCGAGTAGTTTTGGCAGGCTGTTGAAGTAGCTTTCGCGGCTTTCTACTTTTTTATCGAGAACAACTCGATCAAATCGCTCTTCGCGGTTGATCAGTCTTTGCACAAGCGCGTTTTGGAACTCCAGAGTAAGCGCTGTCGAAAATAATGCATCCTGTGCGCGCAATTCGGCTTTTTCGATTCGTTTCGAAATGGAGACTTCTTCTTCACGTGTTAGCAAGGGCACTTGTCCCATCTGCTTTAAGTACATTCGGACTGGATCATCCAGAATGTCATTCTGAGATGTCCGTACTTCTTTTTCTTCGGTCTCTTCCTGGCGCGCTTTGAAAGCCTCGACTTCGCTGTTGTCTAAAATTTCAACTTCGAGGTTCTGCAGAATAGAAATGACATTCTCAATTTCTTCCGGATTATCAACACTGTCAGGAAGTGACTTATTGATATCTTTGTACGTCAGAAAACCTTGCTCCTTTGAAAGGCGTATCAATACACGAATACGCTCATTAAGTTTTTCCTGAGCTTTCGCTGAGTTCCGGCGTCTTTTTCGTTTAGGCGCCTGAACCTCTCCTTCAATGGCTTTCTCTAGGACAGAACTGTTGGAGGCTTTTGCCGTATTTTCCTTAGTTTTTGCTTTTTTGCGTGTGGATTTCTTAGTCGTGGTTTTTTTTGCTGCAGTCATGGTTCTCGTAGATTTCAACATTAAATTTCTAGCTGATGCGGTTTCGCAAGTTCGTTACGCGCATTGACAACTTTTCTCATCAATGAACGCTGATTTTTCGGAGAAGCTTGAGCAACCTGCTGTTTTAAATCTTTAAGTCGATTTCCTAAGTGATTTCGGTACATGTAGTTAAGGTATTTGTTGATTTTTTTTTCGGCAGAGTCGATCTCTAAATCTTTGCTATGAAGGTCAGCAAGAAGCTCGCGATCTTCGACAGTCTCGATTAGATGTTCTATTTCAGAAGAATCTTCTGTGAGGCCTTCGCGTATTTCAGCGATAATTCTCTGGAAAAAATTACCGGCGATAGACCCTCTGTCAATCCATTCATAATCAATGATTTCTGAAATTCTTTTGCTGTATTCTGGAAAGTGTAAAATGAGCCAAAGTAGCTCCCATGTTCCATCTGTCAAGAGCATGCCTTGATTCGTTAGGCTGGATTTTTTGACAGATTGATGACGATAATTCGATTTTCTCTGCTTTAAAGCAACGAGATGCTCATATAGATCTTCGTTCTCCATTACTTTTAGCAACTTTGCGGCAGTCGAAATGTAGTCCTCTTTCGCAATTTGAGAGGTCACGTGGCCCAGCAGATCATACACCTGATTCAATGCTGCTTTTTTCTCTGGTGTTGTCGGTAAGCGATCTTCGGGAAGGTTTTCAGATATGGCCAGTTCGATAGCGCTTCTGGCATTTAGGCGTAGAGGTTCAAGGGCTTCCGAACCCTGCTCACGGAGCAAGTCGTCGGGATCACTTTTTTCAGGTAGAAGGAGGAAGCGAAACTCCAGCCCGGCTTTAAAGGCAAGAGGTAATATGCGTAAAGCGGCTTTACGACCGGCCTTGTCTCCATCAAGTAGACATTCTACACAACTAGGTTGATAGCGGTGCATCAATTGCAGTTGCTCGTCGGTAACAGCCGTTCCCTGGGGAGCAACTGCAGTGTGAAGGCCCACGGACCAGCAGCGGATAGCATCCAGCTGGCCTTCTACCAGAAGAAAGTTTCCACCTGCTTTCATGTGTTTACGCGCATGATCGATTCCGAAGAGGACTCTGCCTTTATGGAAAATGGGTGTTTCCGGAGAGTTTACGTACTTTGCTTCATAGGCAGGATCGTCTTCGGGTGTCTGTTCTAGCTGCCGTGCTGTGAATGCGATAATGCGACTTTGCACATCGCGAATGGGAATCATAAGTCTGCCACGGAAGCGGGATTTGAAAGCAGAATAGTTGCTTTCATTTTCACGGGCAAAGAAAAGCCCACTTTGCTGCATCGCATCTGTCGAGATAGAGCGGGTCTTTAAATAAAGCGCGAGTGCATTTGAAGAAGCAGGTGCATATCCGATTTGAAATTCGGTCGCGATTTCCAGCGTAAATCCTCGTTGCTTCTGCCAATAAATACGAACTGCATCGGCTTCCGATGATTGAACAAATTGCTGATGGAACCAGCTTGCAGCAATTTCATGAATCTCAAAAATCTGTTTCCGCAGTGAAATGGTCTCTTTGGATGGGCCTCCTTCTCCATATTCGAGCGCAATATTGAACTTTTTTGCAAGAAACTCGATTGCTTCGAGGAATTCAAGATTCTCGAGTTTCATAATAAAGGTAAAACAGTCGCCACCTTCTCCCGTACTGAAACACTTGTAAAATCCCCGATCTGGATGCACGTAAAATGACGGTGTCTTTTCCTGAGTAAAAGGGCTGAGACCCTTCCACGAACTGCCAGATCGCTTAAGCTCGACGTACGGTGATACTACATCAAGCAAGTTGACTTGATGCTTGATTTTTTCAATCGACTGCTGCGTGATGCGTGCCACGAACTATTTGGTCCAATAATAAATAAGGGGTATGCCAAGTCGAGAATATTTTAGCGCATGCGCTCAAGTGCAATTTCCGCTTCACGGCGAAGGGGATGCTTTGGAGCCATCTGAATAAAACGTCGGTAAAGAATGCTGGCGGCATATTCGTCCCCACTAATTTTGTGGTATCCACGAGCCAGCGAAAGAGCAATTTCCGGACTACGTGGAAAACGCTCATATGCAATCTCAAGTTCTTTAATAAAGTCGGCGGGCTTTTTTACACGTTGAACGACGCGTAGATAATCAAGCAAATAGTCTATATTTTCAGGGCTTAAGCGCGTAGCTTCCAGAGCTGTTGTAGCGGCATTTTTTGCCTGGCCATTTTTCAGGTAAACTTCGGAAAGCGCATTCCAAACGTCGGCTCGTTGATTGGTTTGGCCAAGAGCGCTCCAGTACAGTTGGATTGCCTCTTCGTAATCGCGCCTGGAAGTTGAAGCGTCTGCTCTGGCGATTAACTCTTCCAGGCTTAGTCGGGCAACGTCAAGAACAGATACGATTGGTTCCGTTGATACTTCCGGTTCCGTTGGTGTCTCCAGCACTGAAATCGTCTCCTGTGAGAGGTCGCTGGAAGTTTTGCTGCTTTGATAATTATCAGAGCTATCAATAAAAACAGAGGCATCCTGATTTTGTGAGTCATCTGCTTCTTGGAATTCTACCTCTGGTTCAGCAGGCTGGATTAAAATGTTTGGGTTAAAGACAATCTCTGATTCCGTTGGCTCTTCAGAAGTTTTAGGAGCCGCTTCGGGAACTGTTTCAGATTTTTCTGGAGTAGCCGGCTCGCTGGCTAGCGCCTCAGCGGCTTTCATATCGGTTACAATCTGCGCTTTGCCAGAGGTCTCCACGGAAGTTTTCTGCGTAGTCTCTATATCATCGGAAGTTTTTGTTGGCTCGGGCTGTACTTGCTCTTTAGTTTGAGCTTTCTTCCTAGCCTCAGCTTCTCTTTCAGCTTGAGCGATTTTTTCAAGTCGTGCTTTCATCTCGGCCTGGGCAGCACGCCATTCCTTCAGTTCTACACGTGCTTTGGCCCAGTCACTCGCATCCATTGCTCCCGGAAATTTTTTATCGAGTAAGGTGATGCACTTTTCTGCAGTTTCCCAATTTTTAGTACGAAGATGGATTTCCAGCAAACCAAACAGAGCAGGAAGCGCATTCGGGTCATCGCTGTTCGCAACATTTCCCAGCCATCTTCCGGCCATAGGCAAGTTATCTAATTGTTTGTAGAGCGTTCCAATCGCCAGCGCTGTCTCAGGAGTTGGTTCTTCGTCGGTTAACTTAACACCCTCCAGATAGGCTGCTAGTGCAGACTCTGTTTTCTGATACTGTACGTACAACTCGCCCAAGCGAAACCATTGTGTATTAGTCATAGCGCTTGCATTCGTCGTTGAAAAAATTTCTAGTAATTCAAGAGCTGTTTCTGGTTGGTTAGCGTCCTCACTTGCGAGATAGGTTTGGTAGAGAAGTTCCGAATTTTCAGGAGACAGATTGTACGCTGCGCTAAGGTAGAACAAAGCTTCTGTGTAATTGCTTAAATCTTGTTGAGTCAGACCAATCCGTTGTAGAATTTCACTGTCGTCAGGATAGGTTTGCGAGAGCTCCTCAAGAAGTTGAAGCGCGGCGATTGCTTCTCCAGCAGCTTGTAGCTGTTTAACGCGAGAGAGGCTTTTGGCTCGCTTCTCTGCAGGACTACTACAACCGGCAACAATGATCAATAACGATAGGATCATTGCAGAGATTACTTTTTTGATGTTTGCGTTTGGCATGGTCAGTGATTTATTGCATCAAGTGCATACTTATAAGAGCAGTACAAGTAACGAATCTTTAATCTCAATGGCCTTTTACAGGTGTCAAGCGGATAGGAAGAAGTTATCAAACACTCTGACAAGCTATTCGCAGTTACTCCTTTTGTGTATTTTTTTTATCAGTGTAGCATTTGTTGTCTCTCTTCAAGCACAGGGCGAAAACATATCTTATCCAAAGCCTGCTGGATTGGTTTGGGAAGCGTCGCTGGATACGGCAAAGTCCTACAGAACAGTTGTTGCTTCTCTGCTGGAAGCCTATGAAGAAGAAACGGGGGTGAATTTGAGCCCAGGCTCTCGCGGCAAGATGGGCATTAAGATCAATGCGCGTGGCGGACCTGGACTCAGTACTCCACTGATTCTATTGCAATCAGTAATCGAAGCATTTGAGCGGCGTGGATTTGAGCGACGGTCCATCCTTATCATGGACTACTCAACCTACGGACTGCGAGAAGCGAATATTTTACCATCTTTAGGTAGCAGCGATGGCGATTTTGAAGGCTGCCCGGTTTATGCGCTTGATAGCGAACATTATTACGACAAAGCCTGGTATTATGACAGCCCATTACCGCCGAGTCGAAATCAAGCTGTTAAAGCCATCGACAAAGGTGGCTATCAAGACTCTTTTCTATTGGAAAAAGACGATGCTCGTAAAAGCTTTTTGCCGATGCCATTGTTGTTTGATGTCGACTTTTGGGTAAATTTAGCAGTGGGGGTCGACGATAAATCTCTGGGTATTGATGGCGCTCTAGCGAATGCGACACTCTGGAATGTGAGCAATGGGCAGCGATTCTTAAGAAGCGACGCAACCGCGGCCGTTGCAATTGCTGAAATTGCTGCCATTCCGGAATTGAATGAACGAATGTTGTTACACTTTGTTTCTCTGGAGCGTTATCAATATATAGGCGGGCCTAAGTTTAACTCGCTCTATACACATTCAGAACCCTTATTATGGATGAGTTCAGATCCAGTTGCCATGGACAAATTGTTGTTCGATCGCATTAATGGACTTCGTAGGAATAATGGATTTCCCGAAATTGATCCACTGCCACAGCAGCTTCCATTTGCGGCAAGTCTTGGTTTGGGAGTATTTGACGAATCACTTGTAGTAATTGAACGAATTACAAAGCGTTGATCAAGTTGTACTTTAAAAGGCGTCTCTGTTTCTGATTGTAAACCAACTTAGTAGGTTGTCACCAGAGCGGTCGATGATTTGCTGTCGTTGGCAAACAATGAAGTTTGTAGGTTCCGTGCAGTTTGGCATCAGTGAAGTAACCGAAGTAGCTGTGCTTTCGGTTATGCTTTTTCCATAGCCATTTGCGATAGCGAGCACGCAGCCACGGTGTTGGACCGAGATTCAAGAACTATGCCGGAGGGACCCGACCATTGGAGACAAATAGAAGTCACGAATACGGTATAAGAGAGGCTCAATCCAAAACTCCCATCGTTTTAAGCAAATTTGACACGTAAGGAATCAACTGTTTCTTGCGGCTGACAATACCAGGCAAATCATAAATATTATTTTTCCCATGCTGTGGGTAGTTGATTCGTTCCGCAAAATCCTCGTCACTTGCTACCATTAGAAGTGAGTCATGTGTATTGACGTCGGTGACAAAAAGGAGACTAAAAAATGTGCCTTCACTTTCCCAGTATTCCTTGAGCGCTTTGTTGAGCGCGTCGCGATGTTTCCAAAAATTATCGAATCCGAGTTCTTCAACTTGAGAGACCGAAAAGGTTACTCTACCCTCTTTGTAATGCTTACAGTCGGATTTAATAACATCGTCAGCCTTGCTGTTTAGTATAATTGATCCGGACGAGAATATAAGGTCAGCCAGCTTATCCGCCTTTGTGCCAGCAATAGGCTCAAGCCAGTCAATCAATTCTCTTTCTAACTCCGTTGTTGTCGGACCATTGAGAAAAAGTGTGTCCGAGATGATGCCAGCCATTAAAATACCGGCAATTTTTGGTTCCGGTTGAAGGGAGTTCGTTCGATAGAGATCAGCAATAATGGAACAGGTCGAACCCACTGGACGGTTTATAAAGAGAATCGGTTGCTCTGTTGGAATATTACCCAGCCGGTGATGATCGATAATTTCCGTTATTTGCACTTGATCCGCGCCACTCACGGCCTGATTCAGCTCATTATGGTCTACGAGTGCAATACGAGTGCGGCTTGGACGGAGAATGTCACTCTTCGAAAAAACGCCTATCAGCTCTTTATTCTCGTTTACGACCATATAAAGCGGTGCATTTGAATTGGCAATTCGTCGTTTTACCGAACTCACGCGATCTTCTGAAGTAAAACACCTCACATCCGTATCAATAAGCCCTTCTATATGCGTTGCTGTTCGAATCATCCACGAAGTCGAAGCAGAATCATAGGGACTAACGATCAAGGAAACATCGCGTTTCTTTGCGCCCTCAATAATCTTTTTATCAACAGGAAGATTTCCAGTGATAACTAACAAACGAATTCCTAACTCAAGACAGCGCTCTTGGATGTTATGACGGTCACCAACAACAACAACGCTGGAATCTACGGAAATACCCTCTTCGCTATTCTTATGTAGAGAATTGATGTCCATTGCTCCGACCCGCACAAAGAGTTCCTCAACTGCATCTGCACTGGTCTCATGAAGAACTGTTGCATTCAGTGAGCGAATAATTGCCTTTATGCTGGTATGCACACGACGTATTCCACGAGGCTCGCTAGGCTTCGGAATAAAAAACTCGCCCAATTGAAAAATAGAAACAACTCCTTCCAAATGGCCCTGATTATCCACAACAGGCAACGCTCGAACATCATACTTATCAATTAATTCCAGCGCTTCAGCACAGGTGCTTTCTTTGGTCACCGAACGAACCGTGGTGTGCATAATAGTCTCAACCCGTGGAGTTACGTCGCCAATGAAGTGAGGCAAGGGCAGACCGAAGTATTCTAGAATAGCATCAATCCGCGCGTTTGAGTTCCCACAACGCGCCGCCGCATACTGCGTTGAACCCATAGCATGTTTATAAGCCCCGTAAGCAATTGCCGAGCAAATAGCATCCGCATCAGGATTTTTGTGACCGAAGATATAAATAGGCCTGGGCATTTCTCTCAATATAGCCGAGGGTCAAATTACTTGTGCACTCTGCAAAAATAGGAACATAGAAGACTTTTGCGGTCTTGTAAGTATAAGTCAAAGACTAGTGGCTTCAGTCAAGTGAGGCAGCTATGATAACTTTCTCTTTATACAAATACTTGCGGGTTTAACTATAAAAACCTGAGCGTGTAAGCTCAGGTTTTGTGTGAAAATATAAATCGTATTTACGGCTGAGGACTTCTAAGCCTTACAATGCTAGCACTACTGCCCAAAGCATCACTAATACTGTCAACCGGCGATCCATCAGGGCCTGTGAGCAAGCCACCCACCGGAACTTGATTGCCGTTACCGTCATCCCCAGTTTCACCTGATGCAAGTGTCTTATAAAAAGAAACGTGACCATCGAGAAATGCAATGTGTCCACCATCACCCTCCCAAGGAGAGCCGATGATAGGAGTAGGAGAGCCATCAGCAGGGACTTCACCGTCCCTAATAGACCCTGTCGACCACGTCGCGGCATTAGGTTCGATGCCCTTAGTCCAGATAAGAGGGGTTATTACCGCCCTTGCATTTGGATTTATTGCTGCTGCTGCGTTATAACTTATAAAAGGTGAAGCGTCACCCCATGCTGTTGCCGGCCCCACTTTCCCATTCCCATCTTTGGTAAGAATGGTTGAAGGTAAAGGATCAATACTAGCTACATCGGATGATGCACTAATGAAATATAAAGATGCATCATTTAAGTCACCAAATTCAGCAACAACGTGAGCCCAACCCTGCATATTGTTAGCACTTTTTTTACCTGCATCCCAAGCCGTAAAAGCAATATTCTTAAAACGAATACCATCATTT
>CAZUYZ010000143.1:0-4420 GCA_964624365.1 uncultured Puniceicoccaceae bacterium | reverse complement strand
AAAGCCGTATTGAACCGCCCCCTCAACGCCCCTGGGAAAATCGGCATGCAGTTGCTTGCCGTTATCCAGAAGATAAACAGCAGCGCTGTACTCGGTAACCTCCAGCTTAGGACTGGGCAAGTCAAAGACCTGGCGCCTGATGGTTCCAATAATCTGCGTTTCATCCAAAGCAGCGCCGCTATCAGGACAGCACTGAAGTTTTAGCTCATAGCTGTGATCGGGGTTTTGTACCTGTTCGAGGGTTTTGCCTTCATGGCCGGGTTGTCCGCCGCTTTTGTGTTTACCCTTCTGGCGTAAACTCTTGGGTGAGGGCTTGTTCAGTCCGTCGCTGGAGGGCGGCTTTGAGCTGTTGCGACTGTTCATCTTCAGCCGGGCTTCCAATTCTTCGATACGTTTCTCCAGATTGAGCATCAGATCAACAACCGCGTCGGGATTAGACCGCATCGCTTCCTTAAGCTGCTCGCGCCGTGTTTGCTGATGATCGCTTTCCACGGAAGCAATTTAATAGCTTTATCTCCCGTGATTTGGCAAGACTAAAAAATCCGGTTAGGTGAGTAGTTACCTTTTTTTTAATCGGAAGATGAAAGTAAGTTTATGGTACGGGTTCAAGCTTCCATATTTTACTGGATATCGGCTTTGTGGAATGCTCGGATTCCAAGCCTTCTAGGACCAGTTCGCCGAAGAGTGTGCTGGCGGTTACCCGATTAAAACGTACAGGCACGATTTGTCCGATTAGTCGCGGGCTTGCTTTTACTAGTACAACCCGGTTGCCTCTTGTACGTCCTAGAAACATATTTTCACCTTTTTTTGCCGGACCTTCAAAGAGCACATCTTCCACTTTGCCAACCAATGTCTTATTGCGGGCGAGTGATTGCTGGCCCAGCTGTTTGAGCAGAACCTGATTGCGTTCTTCTTTGATTTCTTTGGAAATTGGATCGCCCAGTGGCTCCGCAGTTGTGCCAGGCCGTACGCTATATTTAAAAATATAGGCCATATCGAAACCAATCTCTTCGAAGGCTTTTTGTGTGAGCTCAAAGTCGTCTTCAGTTTCTCCTGGAAACCCAACAATGACATCGGTGGAAATGTAAATATCCGGTCGTACTTTGCGCAGACCGGCAATGATACGCTTGAATTTTTCGATGGTATAGGGCCGACGCATTGTTTTGAGGATGCGGTTACTGCCACTTTGCATCGGGAAGTGGATGTACTCGACCAGCTTAGGGAGGCGTCCGTAACAATCGATCAGGTCTTGTTTGAACCCCACTGGATGCGGGCTGGTAAAGCGTATACGCTCAATGCCATCGATTTCGTGAACGCGCTCAATGAGTTGAACGAAGGGACTCTTTTTATCTATAAAGGGAAATTCCCGGATACCGTAGTGATTCACGATTTGGCCAAGCAGTGTAACTTCACGGGTCCCATTTGCAGCGAGCGCTTTGATTTCATCAACGATCGCTTCGATCGGACGGGCGCGTTCTGCCCCACGTGTTTTGGGGACGATGCAATAGCTGCATTTCATGTTGCAGCCTTGCATGATACTTACAAACGCAGTCACCTGACGCTGTTCAATGGTGTGAGCCTTAATCGTGTTTTGAGAATCTTTTTCTTCTTCGAGATCGACAATGGAGCTTGGGCGGGGACCTTGTCCTTTCAATGTAGCGATCATGTTGTCCAAGTGATCCGGAACATGATGAAACTTTTGCGTGCCAACAATGAGATCCAGATCTGGCAAACGATCCAACAACTCAGCACCTCGATTCTGAGCCATGCAACCCATGATGCCGAGAATGAAATTGGGATTGTTACGTTTTCGCTTGGTCAAGTGTCCGGCTTTGCCGATAGCTTTTTGTTCTGCCTGATCACGCACGCTGCATGTGTTTAGTAGAACGACATCCGCATCCTGTTCTTCTTGAACAATGGCATATCCCTTGCCCCGAAGCATCGCAGCAACTGCTTCGGAATCTCGTTCGTTCATTTGGCATCCGTAGGTTTTGATGTAGACACGGTTCATTTAAATGATAGAGAATGATAGTTTGGACTTAGTTGTAAACACGGAATGGTAGGTTTATAGCAAAGCTTAAGGTTTTTTCTTTTAGGCTTTAGAAATCTTTAATCCCTCTGGGTTGAATTTCCCGCTGCTTGCGGCGTATGCTTGCTGTGATGAGCGAGTATGTTCATAAAAGTCACAACGTAACAGTATTGCTTTACCATATGGTGTTTCCTGCGAAGTATCGTCGAGCGGTATTTGACGAGAGTGCAGACGGAACTCTGCGTGATGTTTGTTTAGAGATAGAACGTCGTTATCAGTTAAAATTTTTAAACGAAGCAAGGCTACGGGTTGTACATTACTTTTCGTTCCCAAGTACCCACGTAGCGACTAGCTGCCATTGGGCGATATAACTCGTCAGAAGGAACATAATCCGAGTCTGGAGTGTGTCCGGAAAGATTCATTTATACCTTGCCCGAATGCGCAAGACAGCCTAACGAGGGGTCTTTAATGATTTGGTCACTTAAACTTCATCGGCTAATAATTTTACTGACTGTGTGTCTCTTCGTCGGGTGCACACAAAATCAGAGCAGTATTGAGCGTGGTGCTGACAATCAGGAGCTGTATGTTGGAATAGGAACGGAGCCAGCGGCTCTGGACCCACATCTGACAACGGGACTCACCGAATTTAATGTGATGGTCGCTTTGATGGAAGGTCTGGTAACGGTTGATTCCGAGACCACGGAAATTCGGCCGGGTGTCGCGGCCTCTTGGGAGATTTCAGAGGACGGAAAAACGTATACGTTCTTCCTGGATCCGGAAGCTTGCTGGTCAAACGGCGACATAGTTACTGCTCATGATTTTCTGTTTTCATTTGAACGAATCCTCACCCCTAAACTCGGAGCGCCCTACGCATATATGTTACATGCAATGCGCGGCGCCAAAGCCTTCAACAAAGGCGAAACCAAGGATTTTTCGACTGTTGGCGCCTATGCTCTGGAAGCATCTACACTGATTATTGAACTGGAGTCTCCGACCCCTTATTTTCTTAGTCTGCTCACGCATAATACTTGGTGGCCAGTGCATCCGCCAACGATTTTGGAACATGGCACGGCAACAGATCGTATTTCAAAATGGACACGAGCGGAAAATTATGTCGGCAACGGTCCGTTCAAACTGGAACACTGGCGTCTAAACCATTCGATTGTTGTTCAAAAAAATCCATATTATCGCGCCAGCGACACTGTGAACCTCAACCGGATTCATTTCCTGCCGATCAACACTGATAGTGAAGAGCGGGCGTTTCGCGCTGATCAATTGCATATGACCTCCTCTGTGCCAATTCATCGGTTGGACTGGTACCGCACCCATTATCCGGAGAATCTTCGCATCTACAATGCTCTTGGTGTTTATTACTACATTTTAAATACAACAAAGCCACCTCTCGACGATCCACGTGTTCGCAAAGCGCTGGCTTACTCAATCGACCGGAACGCATTGACAGAAAATGTGCTCAAGGCCGATCAGCAACCTGCATACCATTTCACCCCGCCAAATACAGGTGGCTATACCGCTAATGTTCGCTTGTCTTACGATCCTGAAAAAGCTCGAAAATTGCTCGCAGAAGCCGGTTTTCCGGGAGGTGCAGGATTTCCGGAATTTGAATTGCTGTTTAATACAAGTGAAGCGCATCATACCATTGCAATAGCCATTCAGCAAATGTGGAAGAAAGAATTGGGAATAGATGTGCAACTACACAATCAGGAGTGGAAAGCCTACCTTTCGACACGTGAAGCCAAAACATTTGATATCGTTAGAGCAGCCTGGTTTGGAGATTATAACGATCCGTACACATTTTTAAGTCTGGGTGAAAGTGATAATGGCAACAATCACAGTGGTTGGGAACAGCCTCAGTACGACAAGCTAATGGAACAAACCACTACCACAGCGGATGCCAAAATGCGCGAAGAACTCTTTCAACAGGCAGAGAAACTGTTAATTGAGGAAATGCCGATTATTCCCATCTACTTTTACGTTTCAAGTAAACTGGTTGATGAGACGGTTCAGGGGTGGTATCCAAATATATTAGGCTATCAGTTGTACCAGGATATTTATTTGAGTGATTAAGTTCAGGATTTAGGGTTTCAATTTTTTGAGACCAAAAGATATGACTACCTTGATTTTAAGACGATTTTTACAGGCAATCCCGACTTTGTGGGCAATTGCTACATTGACATTTGTCTTAATCAAGTGCGCGCCCGGAGGACCATTCGATGATGAGAAAGCGATGAGTCCTGAAGTAAAAAAATCGGTGGAGGAACACTATGGTCTCGATCAGCCAGTTTATTTTCAGTACTTCCGTTTTCTTTGGCAGCGTATGAAGGGTGATTTTGGGCCGTCTCAAAAATATCATGGCTGGGACGTGGATGAGAT
>CAZUYZ010000142.1:0-16010 GCA_964624365.1 uncultured Puniceicoccaceae bacterium | reverse complement strand
CCACTCTATCTCAAAATTGATCAGAAGATGAGCACAAAAAACTGGTTTCACACCGTTTTTAAACAACTACAGGAACTCGGACGTTTTGAGCACAACAGCCTTGGCCAAATTTACAGATGGACGGATATTCCACCACACACTGCCCTTTTTGACAGCATCCTGATTCATGCGAATCAACCGTGGGAGCAAGAAACGCAAATCCAATACAAAAAGGACCAAATTGAAATCACTGAATTAAAAGGCGATGTCACTTCTGCCCATCCGATTACTTTGATGGTCAAGCCGGGAACCTCGCCCACTTTGGAAATACGCTTTGATAATTCTCAGGTAAAACCAGAATTCTGCCACTTTATCACACATCGATTTCAGGAAATACTCTCAAATGTTTATGATCAAAAAAATGAGCCGGTTGAAACATTGATTAAACAACCTCCAGAAGCCTATATATGCCCGCTTTGCCCAAAATCACCGGTTGATACATCGGCAGCCAATAAAAAAGAATCCAATGAAAAATGGAGTGATACCGAACTTCGGTTGCGGGAAATATGGTCACAAATCTTAGGCTCTCATAAAGTTACCTTGCACGGTAACTTCTTCGATTTGGGCGGCAGTTCATTCATGGTTCTGAACTTACTGAACGTACTTAAGGAGCAATATGATATCATCGTTCCAATGGAACGTTTTATAAAACATCCGACAATTCCCCATTTAGCAGAATGGATTGAATCCAACCAAGTAGAATCAAAGCAAATAACCAAACAATCCAAGAGTACAAAGCAACTCAATGATAGTACAGACTATGAAACTTTCCGTGCACTTGTTGAACGTACTGATCGTGAGCGAAGTTCACCGTTCAAAGACCCCTATCCATACAGTTGGAAAGATCAAGGCTACTGGCTCGAGTGCGTCGCAAATTGGTTACCGTATACCCTATTTTCAGGCTTTCATAAGTGGCTTCTGAGTTACTATGCGGAACTGCGTACTTCAGGGCGAATTCTTAAAATCAGAAAAGCTGAAAGAATCAAACAAACATTTTTTGAGTGCTTGAATACGGATGTGGATAAACACGTATTTCTAAGAAAAAATTATATTTACAAAAGTTTGAATGATTCACGTTTGCCACTAATCGACCAAGGACTTTCACGTAAAAAAAATGCGCCACTTGCTAAGCAAGCAATTACGAATGGTCGCAACCTATTGAAAACAGCAATTGATCGAAAAAACGGCGTCCTTATCGTACAATGCCATGACAATGGCAACGCCCGCCAACCTCTGCGAGAGATGCTTCCAAAAAAAATTTCGCAAGTAGAATATTTCCTCGTAGGTAATCCGGAAATCGATGTGCGTGAATCTGGTCTGGATGGTAAAGTATGGTTGGCTCCCCTGGCCTCGCATATGCTCGCAAAAGCAGAAAAAACTTTGAAAAATGGTGGCATTGTAAGCATGTCTGGAGATGGTCCGCCAACAAATGATACAACCGCAATCGAACGCAGATTTCATGGCCGCAAAAGGCTGTTTCCAACAGGATATGCTCATTTGGCGCTTACAACAAAAGCTTCGGTTTTTATGCACTTCAATTTCACAGATGAAAATGGAAATATGTATCCTAAAATATTTGGTCCACTCAACAAAGGAAATGAATCAGAGCCCTATGACATTAGAATCGAAAGTCTAGTGGACCAATACCTCAAGTTACTACATCAGATGTGGTCAGAAGTGCCTTGGATGGTCGATACTTCTCAAATGATAAGACATATTGAATATTCTCAGGCTTTGTAAAGAAATGCTAAGGTTACTTGCCCTTGATTTTAAACTCCAACGTGCAAGATAACACTTGCAAAAATTTATAAATGACGAAATGCATATCAATGCCCTTTCCTCGACGCAGTCAAGTCACCTGAATTCAGATGATCTCAATAATCAGATTGGTTTTATTTTCAGAAAAAGGTAAACGACCAAGGGCGGTAGCTTTTAAAAATCGACACGCCTATTGCGCTAGATTTATCGGCTTACATTTTAGTTTTCTATTCATCAGCGTATTACACGGCTCAAATCCGCCGAGGCTGCTGCTACCTTTCCCGGTGCTCAGTCAGCTTTCAGTTGACGAATAGTTCCGCAGATGCGCACCGTCTCCGGTGCGCATCTGCGTTGCCTAAGCCAAAGCGCTCGAACGTTCGTGCGGCGCAGAGACGCGCCTGCGCTACCTTTTTCCAAGTGCTCAATTTCTATAATCCAAATTGTATCCACTAAAAATGGCGAAGAACCATGCCATCTGGATGATGCATCAAACTGGTTTTAAGCCAGACAAGAGCAACCTTGTTGTAGAACAGACGTAAGCTGCTCTATTTTAAACCTCCTCCCAATTTTATTTCTACTAATCCACCTTTAAATCACGATGGAAACACTTTTTGTAACTGGAGGTTGCGGCTTTATTGGTTCCAATCTCGTTCGCTTTTTGCTCAATGAAACCGACTACAATATCGTAAACATCGACAAATTAACTTATGCTGGCAATCAAGCATCATTGGACGATGTAAATTCAAATGATCGATACCATTTCGAGAAAGTTGACCTGTGTGATTTGACCAAAGTTAACCAACTGTTTAGACGCTATCAACCGCAAGGCATTATGCATCTGGCTGCAGAAAGCCATGTCGATCGATCCATTGACGGCCCTGACGATTTCATCCAGACTAATATTATTGGCGCCTACAACCTCCTACAAGCTAGCCTTACATACTGGAGCCAATTACCGATTGAGGATAGTCGACAGCACACTTTAGACGCGCCGACACAGGCAACATTTCGCTTTCTCCATGTCTCCACAGACGAAGTATATGGCTCTCTCCGTCCTAAAGACCCTGCGTTTTCTGAAAATACTCCATACGACCCACATTCTCCTTATTCTGCGAGCAAAGCAGCATCCGACCATTTAGCACGTGCGTGGCACGACACTTACGGAATTCCGATACTGATCACCAACTGCTCTAATAATTACGGCCCCTACCAATTTCCCGAAAAGTTGATTCCCGTAGTCATTTTAAAATGTCTGCGAGGCGAGCCCATCCCCGTCTATGGTAAAGGTGAAAACATTCGCGACTGGCTTTATGTCGAAGACCATTGCAGAGCCCTCAAAACAGTCTTTGAAAAAGGCTCTCCGGGTGAAACTTACAATATTGGCGGCAATAACGAACGCCAAAATATTGAACTTGTTCGAAAGCTCTGCAAACTGGTTGAAGAGGTTGCCTCCAGCATCCACTACCCACTGGAAACCAAAGATTGTAAATCTCTGATAACTTTTGTGACAGACCGCCCCGGACATGACCTCCGCTATGCCATTAATGCATCCAAAATAGAAAAGGAACTTGGCTGGGAACCACTTGAAAACTTTGAATCGGGTTTCCGCAAAACCGTGCAATGGTATCTTCAAAATCGGGATTGGTGGGAAAATATTCTGAGCGGCAACTACAATTTAGAAAGATTAGGGCAGTCTGAAGTTAGCAGTCCTAAATGATCGATTGATCGTTACTCTATAGCAAAGCTTAGAATTATCTGGACAAAGTTAGTAGAGGTTGTCTCGAAAATGGAGGAAAATGCTTTGTCATTTCCGTATCAGCGTAAGCCCCCGCGGCAACGACAGAGCATTGCACTCCAGTAGCTCAATGAGTGTTGTTAATCAGCATTAGATATATGTATAGATAATTATCTGCTTAGCTATAATTGGCGAATCCAACAACTTACAGTTAACAACCTACAAAAATGATTTTACTTCTTGGCGGCAGCGGCTACATTGGCAGCGCATTTCAAAAACACCTTACAGGGCTTAGAATACCCTTCCTCAGTATTGCGAGAGCTGATATCGATTACTACGACAAAAGTCAGCTCGCACAACTTATCAAAAACAGCAATGCACAGTTTCTCATCAATGCAGCTGGATATACTGGCAAACCCAACGTTGACGCCTGTGAAAATAATAAAACAGATACGCTACTCGGCAACGCGATTCTTCCAGGTATCATACGAGAGGTCTGTGAAGATCAAAAGCTTCCTTGGGGCCACGTGTCATCTGGTTGCATCTATACCGGCCGCCGTGCTGACAACAATGGATTTACAGAAATCGATACACCCAACTTTTCATTTCGCACGAACAACTGTAGCTTCTACTCCGGTACCAAGGCTCTCGGTGAAGAAATCCTGGCAGGCGCCGAAAATTGTTATGTCTGGCGATTGCGAATCCCTTTCAACCACACCGATACGCCGCGCAATTATCTTTCCAAACTGCTCAACTATAGTTATCTTCTGGAAGCGGAAAACTCAATCTCTCATCTCGACGAATTCGTTACATCCTGCCTGACTTTATACGAACGTAAATTGCCCTACGGCATCTATAATTTGACGAATCCAGGGGCAGTCACAACCAAACAAGTCGTTAATTTGATAAAACAGCATCTTGCACCTGAGCGCAGCTTCAAATTCTTCGAAAATGAGGAAGCCTTTATGCAAATTGCCGCGAAAACACCACGCTCTAACTGTGTTTTAGACACCAGCAAGCCGGAAAACGTCGGCATTCACATGACACCAGTTGAAGAAGCAATCATCAGTTGTCTCAAAAACTGGACATGTACAAAACCAAAATAAGTTCTAATCAGGCACCATGAATCAGCAATCAGCCACCCATTCAAGAAAAGGTATTATCTTGGCCGGAGGCTCCGGCACTCGACTGTTCCCTATCACCAAAGCTATCAGTAAACAACTTCTACCGGTCTATGATAAACCGATGATTTATTACCCGCTCTCCATGCTTATGCTAGCAGAAATTCGTGAGGTCATGATTATCTCTACACCTCAAGACTTGCCGCTGTTTGAACGTTTGCTTGGAGATGGAAGCCACTTGGGTATGCACTTTACTTACGCTGAACAACCTTGTCCGGAAGGACTTGCTCAGGCATTGATAATTGCAGAAAAGTTTCTGGATGGCGCGCCCAGTTGCCTTGTCCTCGGCGATAACTTATTTTTTGGCCATAACCTATCCGAAGTTCTTACAAAAGCCACAAACAGAACAAAGGGCGCAACGATATTTGGCTATCAGGTAGCCCATCCTGAGCACTACGGTGTTATTGAATTTGATGATTCCGGCAAGGCTATTTCTATTGAAGAAAAACCTGCCTTTCCAAAATCCCACTATGCAGTACCGGGAATTTATTTCTACGATGGTAATGCGCCCGCCTACGCGCGGGCACAACGACCATCTAAACGCGGCGAGCTTGAAATCACAGATCTGAATCTGAGCTATCTCAATAGAGATGCTCTCTATGTCGAACTCCTTGGTCGCGGCACAGCTTGGCTAGATACCGGCACTCACGACTCCTTAACTGATGCCACTGAATTCGTCAAAGTCATCGAGAAGCGCCAAGGTATGAAGATCAGTTGCATTGAAGAAATTGCCTGGCGCAAGGGTTTTATCGACGATGCCCAGTTTAAACACCTTGGGCATACGACACAACAATCCGGTTATGGGAAATATTTGCTCCAATTGTTGCATGATGAAAACAATTGAAATCCTTCAACCCCAAAGTCTCGGCTCTTAGTTTCTCTATCCCTAAAAAATGCTTTCTGATTTAAAAAAAATCTCCCGACTGATTACAAAACGTGATAAGTGGAATTTTGTAATCCTTTTTATATTAATGATTACCGCTGCCTTCTTGGAAGCAGCCAGTATTGGCATCATTCCGGTTTTTATTGGATTCCTCGTCCAACCTTCAGCCCTTGCCAAGAATGATTTTTTGGCAGCGAGGCTGGGAGAGCTGCCCAATGAACCAACACTCAAACTTGTCGTTTTGGCGTCATTTGCCCTATTGCTCTTTACCATTCTCAAAAACACCTACCTGGCCAGTGTGTATTACATCCAATCACGTTTTGTTTACGGACAGTTGGTCAAGCTATCCGACAGGATGTTTCGTGTATATCAGAAAGCTCCTTACAGCTGGTTTCTTCAACGCAGTTCCTCGGAAATTCAGCGCAATATTCAGTTTGATACATCTCAAATCATCAATGGTTTGGTTATGAGCTCCCTGGACCTTATATTGGGAATAATTATGTCTTTGGGCATCATTCTGGTCATGATTTTCTCCACACCAAGTTCTACAACAATAGTAATCTTTTTTATGGGTATAGCTCTTTTGATTCTTACAAAATTTCTTAAGATACAGTTAGAGCAAATTGGTAAAGTTGTGCGCAACGAAAGTAAGGAATCCATCAAGTCGATCCAGCAAGGGTTTGGCGCGTTCGTCGATGCTCGCATTGCTGGCTGCGAAAGTCATCTCGCTCAAATACACCAAAGTAGCCTCATACGCTTTTCTAAAGTTGCAATTAAAAGTGCTGCGATTAAAAGGACGACACCCTTGATGCTTGAGACGATCGCGATCATTGGGATGCTTCTTGTTCTCGTTTTTTTAATCCAGGTTGGCGACTCAATTACCGACTCATTACCAACACTCTCAGTAATTGCATTTAGTATAATTCGACTTAAACAAATTACTATCAAGCTAGCAAATTCAGTAAATAGAATTAATGAGTGCCGACCGTACATTCCAAATCTGGTTAAGGATATTGATGAACTCGAAGGACTCGAAAAACAACTTAATGAGAAGAAAAGTGAAAATACGCTAGGTTCCTTCAACACACTTGAGCTATCGAATGTCAACTATGCTTATCCAAACTCAGAAAAGATCGCCATCAGAAATATCTCCTTAAAACTAAACAAAGGAGAATCGATTGCTTTCGTCGGCTCGACAGGCTGCGGCAAATCTACTCTAGTCAACTGTATTCTTGGTTTACTAGTACCTCAATCGGGTAAGATTACTGTTAACGGACACGATATTCAAAAGGATCCGGAAGGCTGGCGCAATTGTCTTGGCTACATCCCGCAAACTATCTACCTGTTGGATGACACTCTGCGTGCAAACATCGCGTTCGGTGTCCCGCAAGACCAGATTGATGAAGAATGTTTGCACTCCGCTCTGACCTCCGCAGCCCTGGCCCCATTCGTTGATGATCTACCCGAAGGCCTGGACACAGTGATCGGAGAACGCGGCGTGCGTCTTTCCGGCGGACAACGCCAACGACTGGGAATTGCCAGAGCGCTCTACTTTAATCCTCAAGTACTGGTTATGGACGAAGCCACCTCTGCGCTCGATAACCAAACCGAAGCTGAAGTCATGCAGGCTATTCAAAACCTTAAAAAAGAGCGTACTTTAATTATCATTGCTCACCGTTTAAGCACCGTTAAGGACTGCGATTGCCTCTACTTTCTCGAGGACGGTGTAATCACTGATGCTGGTTGTTATCAAGACTTAACTGATAAATCCATCGGTTTTCGAAAAATTGCAGCTTTTACAATGTAACCCTGAAGTGACAAACCTTCAGCAGTTAAACCCAGATTCAGCAAACAAGTTTTTCTGGTTCGTAAGTTGTTGCTTAAGACCCACATTTCTATTGGCATTCCCTGACCAGCTAACAACTGAAAACTGCCGACTCTAAATTGACTAATAAACAAACACTCATTTATCAACTCACTCAGAGGGGATTTACTTCGGAGTTAAACAATCTACTGCTCGCGTATCTCTATTGCTTGCAAAACGATATTACATTCAGACTCAGCTCACGCTACTGGGGAGCTGCACACAACAAAGGTTGGACCGACTATTTCGAGCCTTTCTGCAAAGAGCAAAACAACCGCTTTACGCGCATGGGCACAGTTACGAAACTCCCCAAACGTATTAAACAACGTCAAGACATATATAGGATATTTAGACCAGGAACACTTTTTACACACGACATCTGGCCGATCATACAATCATCAAGCTTTACCAAACAAAACTTTTACCTTCCTGAGTTTCAAATTGATGGTGATATTTTTCACACTAAGCAAAAACTGATTAAACAAATTTTTAAATATAATTCGGCCACAAAAGAAAAAATTGATAACCTCAAAAATAGAGTTAAGCCTCCCTACATTGCTATTCACGTCCGAAGAGGTGATAAGTTAGTAAGCGAGGCTAAACGCATAGAAATTGATAGTTATATTGCCGCCATCCAACGTGTTCCATCACGGTCAAAGTGTGTTTTTATAGCAACAGATGATTTTGCAGTAATTCGGGAATTCCAACAGTCCTGTCCAACTTATGAAATCTTTACATTTTGCACCTCGGATCAAAATGGTTACCAACAATCCAACTTCAATAAAGCAACAAATGAACAGAAGTACTCTGAAACAATTCAACTTCTTACTGACATTGAATGCATGTCTAAAGCACAACACTTCATCGGCACTTTTTCCAGTAACATAGGACGGTTCATTGCTTTGAGGTTAGGGCTGAACAAATGTACAAGCTTAGATGAGAGTTGGCATCCGCTATAACGATGCCGTTCGGACACACCCCAATTTAACTAAAATTCAAACCCTATATATCAATTTAAGTTTAATGACCAGCAACGTAAATGAGGCAAAAAAAAGAATCTCAATAATTCTTGGTTCTTTGAACCGCAAAGCCTTTCTAAAACTAGCGCTTGATAGTATTCGCAAAGAACTGACCGGCGTTCCTCACGAAATCATCGTAGTCGATGGAGGATCAACAGATGGAAGCATTCAGTGGCTGACGAAGCAAAAGGACATCGTTACTATTGTTCAACATAACCGTGGCAAATGGCAAGGTAAGCCTGTTAAAAAACGCTCCTGGGGCTATTTTATAAACCTCGCCTTTAAGGCTGCACAAGGAAAGTACATTTGTATGCTCAGTGACGATTGTCTGGTTATTCCCGGAGCGATTCAAAATGCCTTACAGCAATTCGGAAAACGGCTTAGCGAAGGTGTCAGCCTTGGCGGCCTCGCATTCTGGTGGCGCAACTGGCCGAATCAAAAAACGTATGGAGTTCAGGAACATTATGGTCAGCTAAACATTAATCACGGTCTTTATTTACGAGAGGCCCTTGAGGCAGTTGGCTACGCCGATGAAGAAACGTATACGTTCTACTCTGGTGATGTTGATTTGGTTTTTAAACTTAAGCAAGCAGGATACTCCATCGAGGAAGCTTCCGACTCCTTTATAGAGCACTACTGGCATGCAAATTTCGGTCAGCGCCAGAGCAATTGGAAAGCCATCCGTAAGGACAACGAAGCCCTGCGCAAAAAATGGCAAACACTGCTGCCAGAGGTGGACTTCAATCCCGAAAAACGCTTTTACCGCCGTGAACGAGTGTATACTGACGCAAAAAAAACCAGCCGTCAGTTCTGGCTACTACACTTCACCAATCCCGGATACTACAAAGCACGTATTCAAAAACGAGTCAAGATGTGGAAAAAACAAAGACAGTCACATTGAAAGAAAGTGGAATTGACAACTCGCCAGCATAAGATTCTCCGTGAATTAAATTGCAGATGTAGGTTTTATGAAGCTTTGATATTCAAATTATTCTTGTTTTTAGCTCTCTGGTTGCACCTGCACAACCAGCAGAAATCTAGAAAAACCCGAAATAAATGATCTCACATCGAAAGCGTTTTATCTTTGTTCACATCTCGAAAACTGGGGGAAGCAGCATAGAAAGGGCCCTGGGAAAATATAGTGCCTTTCCAGTCAAATTTAAGTCTGGTGGAGCAACTTATAGCTCTGGTAGCGCTCTATCATGAAACACCATGTCATTATTATTCATATGCCTAAAGCGGGTGGCACCACTTTAAAAAAATTAAATTTAGAAACACGAAAATTTTGAATAAAATAGGGTTTCCTGAAAACCCCTGTTTCTGGGATAGGCTCTAGCTAAAACAGCCTCAAAAACAAATTAATTTATGTGTATTCAGTTATAATTCCAACCTATAATAGAGCCCATTCTATTTGCTATACCCTTGATAGCGTCAAGGCGCAGACTTATCGTCCTATTGAGATTATTGTTGTAGATGATGGCTCAACAGATGATACGGAAACAGTCGTTCGACATTGGCAATTAAACAATTGTCGGTCGGTGAGTCGGTTGGACGGTGAGTCAGTAAGTCAGCCTTCTGAAGATTCTTCTCGTAACCTCACTGATTCACCGAATCACCGACTCTCCGACTCTCCGAACCAACTTAAGTTGCTTTATGTAAAACAGGAAAATGCTGGCGCTCCTGCTGCTCGCAATCGCGGACTTCAGGAAATCTCCGGCGACTACGTACAATTCCTGGACTCTGATGACAAGTTGCACCCTGATCGCTTAAAGATGCTAGCTGACGCCTTCGAGAATCAGAATGCTGATTTCATCCAGACCAGTATTGAGTGGTTTGATCCTGAAACAGGAAAGACTGTTAACACCCTCTGGGCTCGTCCATGGGCCAATCAAGTTCATCTTGTTCTAAATGGTGAATTTTGGGCAAACACTCTACGAGGGGCACTACGACGAGATCTGGTCGATCGTATTGGACCTTGGGAAGCACAAATGACATGCTTTGAAGATCGCGAGTATATGGAACGCGCTGTTCTACAAGCCAAGAATCCGATCGCTCTTAAACCGATCCTTGGCTATCTTGCCCGAGGCAAAGGAATGCATGTTAGTAACAAACATCGAAGCTATGAAGGGCGACGCTGGCGTATTTATTCCGAACGTCAACTTGTTGAACAAGTTCTGCAACGAAACGATTTGGAGGATGATATTAAACTGACCCTTACCTCACGCATTTATCGGGTAGGCTGCCGATCTGCAGCCAGCGGGTGGTATAACTATGCAAAGGAGTGTGTCGAAATCGGCGACCTTTTAGATTCGAAACTAGATTTCAAACCTTGGTTAAAGCGATTGTTATGTAAGTTGAACTTTGTCGGTGGTTATTTGTATCGAATCGTTAAAGGAAACAAATGAAACTCCTCCTCTTAGGAGACGCGCACACTTTACTGCCTGTCAACACGGCAGTAAAGTATGCTTATACACTCCCTTGTGTTTCAGTTGCAAAGCACACACTTCATCCTATTACATAATCCGGGATAGAAGCATCCCCCCGTTTCAACGAAGTTAAGTTATACCTTATTTTGCGAAGAATCCAAAGTAACACCCAGCCTAGCTGTAGTATCTAAAATTCTTCCTTGCAACTCATGAGAAAAATCAATGTTACAGAGCCTTTTCTTCCACCGCTTGAGGAATATACTGAGTATCTCAAGAGAATTTGGGATAGGAATTGGCTTACAAACCAAGGGCCACTAGTCCGTGAGTTTGAGGAACGGTTACAAGACTACCATGGCTTAAACCTGAAAGTGTATTGCGTAGCTAATGGCACACTTGGGCTACAGATTGCACTCAAAGCTCTGGGAGTAACCGGAGAGGTGATTACAACGCCATTTTCTTATGTGGCAACGACCGCTTGTCCATTATGGAAAGGATGCACAGTGAAATTTGCTGACATTGAGCCCGACACGCTAACAATTGATCCAAAAGCTGTAGAAGCTGCTATTACACCGAAAACCGAAGCGATTCTTGCCACGCATGTCTTTGGCAACCCTTGCGATGTCGAAGCACTTGAGACAATTGCAAAGAAGCACGGATTAGCACTGATCTACGATGCGGCTCATACTTTTGGCGTTACCTACAAAGGCAAGAGCCTTTTAGAATATGGTGATGTTTCCATGGTAAGCCTACATGCTACCAAGCTATTGCATTCAGTGGAAGGAGGCTTCGTTGTAGCAAAAGATTCTCAAGTTGCCGAAAAAATGGAGTGGATGCGACGTTTTGGGCATAACGGATTTGAAGCATTCCATGGAATTGGAATCAATGCGAAGATGTCAGAAATACACGCGGCTATGGGTCTATGTAACTTGAATCACATTGATACGATACTAGCAAAGCGAAAAGCCATTTGCGAGGCGTATGACCAGTTGCTGTTTGATAGCAATGACCGGAACTCTGAAATCGGCAATCCGTCCTCAATCCCTTATCACTCTATTGTTTACAGAGACGAGACGTTTCGTAACTATGCTTATTATCCAATTATTTTTGCCTACGAGGATGAATTGCTAGCTGCGCTCGCACGACTGAATTCGAAAGAGATTTATCCACGTCGTTATTTTTACCCTGCCCTGGATCACGTACCAGAATGGTCATCAGCAGATTCAAAATGCTCAATAGCTTCGAATGTATCTAGCAGGGTTTTATGCCTCCCGCTAAGCACAAGAGTGCACCCAGATATTGTAAAAGTTGTGAGTCGTGAAATTATTCAATCGGAGGAACTCAGTCTGTAAAATTAGCAATTATGCAGCTTTATTTTTAGCAGATTAAGTGTCAAAGTTTGACTTCAAATGTATTTCTTTATGCTAGAAATCCTTCACAAAATAAACTACTGAGCCTTCAGCTGAATTTTTCTATAAACCTTAAATCGTGAGTTGGACTCGGTTGAGTTTTCTAAGCCACGGATGCACGCAGATTTGCGCGGATAGTACACGACGCCAAAATAGCGATGTATGAAATCCGTGTGAATCAGCGTAAATCAGCGGCTTATAAAAAATGTTTTAGTTCAACTGCCGGATTAAGGATAAACAATTGAGCCAGATGAATTGGGTTATGCATCTTATTCTGCAGAAAGTCTTAAGCCTTTCAAAAGGCTGACATTCATGGAATTTAAAAGAAAAGCTTCAAAAAAATTGCGATCTAAAATTATGGGATAAAATACGTATGAATATCTTACTAAGTTCAGTTGGGCGTCGAAGCTATCTTGTTAAGTACTTCAAAAAAGTTCTTGATGGAAGAGGACAGGTTATTGCGACAAATACGATTGCCGACACTACAGGTATGCTTGCGGCGGATAAAGCCATTGTAGTTCCATGTGCAAATTCGCCAGAATTCATCGACAACTTGCTTCATATATGCAAAGAAAATAATGTTAGGCTCCTCTGCTCACTTCATGATTGGGAAGCGATCTACATTGCTCCTCATAAGAACCTTTTTGCTGCTGAAGGCGTTATTGTATTAGTTCCAGAGCCAAGCGTTTTGGAAGCGTGTCTTGATAAATATAAGAGTGCTCATTTCGCCGAATCTATCGATATTGTTTCTCCAAAATGCTTCATTGACATAAGCAGTGCTCTAAAAGCTATTTCAGATAAAGTGGTACACTACCCTCTGATATTAAAGCCACGGTGGGGACAAGGATCTATACACATGATAAGAGTCAGCAGAAAAACCGAACTCATAAATGCATACGAGTTAATTCATTCGAAACTCAAGGATGAAGGACTTTCTTACTTAGCTGGCTCAGAGATAGAATCACAAATTCTGATCCAGCAATATATTGATGGATCAGAATATGGCGTCGATATCGTTAATGACCTTGATGGACAATTTGTAGCATGTTTCGTCAAACAGAAGTTAGCAATGCGATCTGGAGAAACCGATAAAGCAATTACCGCCTATAAGCCCAAGATTGAGAAATATGCAAAGCTGATAGCAAAAGCTACAAGACATCCCGGAATTATGGATGCCGATTTCCTCGAAAGCAAGGATGGTAGAATATATCTTCTTGAACTCAACCCTCGTTTTGGTGGAGGCTACCCTTTCACTCATGCTGCTGGTGCGAATATCCCGGCAGCACTTATCTCATGGGTTCAGGATGAATCGCCTAAGGAAGAATGGCTAAAGTATGTATTCGGAATTAAATCCATTAAAGATATCAATACTATTCTTGCTTAAAACTAAATCAATTTCTTTAAAGCTAGATCGACTACTGAAAAACCCTTGCAATGGTTGGTAAATAAGCTCAACACCTGGTAATGAAAAAAGTAGTCGCATCTCAAGAAAAAATTTACAGAAATTTATACCAAATACATAAAGGCAGTACAATGGCTGTTAGCTCAGAATCCAAAGAACACAAAGCCTTGCGATATGAACAGATATGTGGTGTTTTTGAGAACGAAAAAGAGATAACTTTGCACGATGTAGGAATGGGGATTTCTGATCTGTATGGTTATATATTAGACAACTTTAAAGAGCATAATGTAACATATAGTGGATCAGATATTTTAAAAGAGTACGTAATTGAGTCGAAACAAAGGTATTCGAATTTAAACTTTTATCATAGAAACATAATTAGTGATAAATGCGACGATAAATACGATTATGTTGTTATGAGTGGTGTATTTCACCAACGACAAGATACAACCATTAAGGATTGGGAAGAGTATCTACAAGAGATTGTCTCTAAAGCTTTTTTTATGAGTGAAAAGGCAATAGCCTTTAACGTGATTTCACCATTTGTAGACTTTTATCAGACAAATGTTTACTATTGTAATTTACCCAAACTGCTAAATTTTATCAATGATAAGTTGAGCAGGTTTTTTGCTATAAAACACAACTATGCTTTGTATGAATTCACCGTGTATGTTTATAAGGAAAACTATATTATAAGTAGATATCCTCAAAAACAATTTAGAAAGTATTTCAAAATTTAACTCATGTTCAACATCCTAAAAATTAACCTTCTCTAAAACAAAGACTTACATCTCTAATTCTTGGCCAGTGGCACTACATTTCCTTGGTTTTGTTTATATTGTCATTTTTCTGATGCCGCCTGAACAAAATCTGTTGGTTTTGTCTGGCGAATAAAGATCAAGAAGAAACTGCAGTGCAAAAAAGCCGCCGTCAAGCCCCTGACCCAAAGAACATTGCACTACACGAACCCTCATTAGTTCGCAAGTCATTGATTTTCAACAAAATTGTCTGCATTTTCACCGAAATCGGCCCATTAAGTGTGCGAGATTTGGTCACCTAATCTTCCTTATTCTCTAAATATTGGCTTTTTTATTGTTCTGAATTGGTGAGGTTTTTCAATTAGATTACTGATTCAGGCAAATTCATCCCTAAGGATAGAATAAAGAATCTTATCTTCATATTCACCATTTGAGTAATAATGTTGTCTCATAATACCCTCTTTTTTAAACCCTAAATTTTCATACATTTTTATTGCTGCAACAAAACGACTTGATGCCTGCAAATACACTTTATTAAGGTTTAATCTTTCAAAAGCAAATACCATTATCAATCTCATTGCATCGCTACCCATACCTTTACCATGATTACTCCTATCTGCTATAAAAATAGAAATCATTGCATGCCTACTTACATAATTTATGTTTCCTAACCCAATGTTACCTATGTACTTATCGCCATCTTTCAAGCAAATAGCAAATATGTATCTTTTAATATCCGTTTTCAATTTCTCCCACCACTCAAATTGTTGTGTTATAGGCATAAACGGCAAGTATCCCATGATGTCACTTACATATTCGCTGTTTATCCACAATGTATTTTGCTCAATGTCTTTTCTATCAAGTGCTCTTAGATAAATATCTTTCGTATACATTGGGTATATGTTACTTTTCATTTAAAAACCTTATTCTTTAATTAAAAAAATGCATGTATTTAAGATGAATATAAATTCATAATGTAATTATGAATTTAATTAATGGCTAATTCCGTCAATTTTACAAACAACATTATGAGTTGTAATTTAACCATTACAAAATTAAGAATGAATTTAGTATAATTAAAGATTCATTAAAAGATTTTTGATACCTTTTGTAACTACACACTATATTTGGTGATGTATGCCCACGTCATGCTGATTAGAGTCATTAACTCGGGAGCGGATGGCAAAGAAACCGCAGGCCTTATTAATGGCATTCTGCCCGAAGCATTCATTGGCTGATCGCGGCGCTTACGATACATATGCACTAATCAAACAAGAACTCTTTGCAAGGAGTAGAAGTAGCGATGCCAACAAAGAAAAATGGTATTGAGCAACGCAAATAATATGATATGCGATACATAAGATTACACCATCTCAAAAATGCTTTTCTGCACCTCAAATCACGGTATTTTTATTTAAATACCTTAAGCCTTATGTTTGAGCGGGAAAATAAAAAGTTTGCATAATTTGCACAATTGTTTTTGTGTCAGAATGGTATGATAGATCAACACACTGACCTCTTAAAAGACGAACCCGCTGG
>CAZUYZ010000141.1:0-3587 GCA_964624365.1 uncultured Puniceicoccaceae bacterium | reverse complement strand
ATTTAAAGCAGTCTGCACATCGACATCCGTTGCTGATAAATCCAGGCTCGTTGTCGAATAGTTGAGGCCGCCCTGCAACAGACTCAACGTAAAGCTTCCGGTCGCCGCCGTGGTAATCACAACTGTCTGTGCCTCACTACTGCTGCCACTGCCATCGACTCCGCCGGTTATACCCACACTGCCACCGCTCAATTTGTCGTCCAAAGTCAGATTCGTTATGTTCTGTCCGGCCAGATCACTGATGAAAGTTACATCGTATTTGTGTGTTCCAGTGTTTCTCGAATCAAAGTTTACCCGGATATTGGATTCCGCTGTGGCAACTGCTGTTGCGATTGCAGTACGGATCCGGTCTTCGTTGTTGCTGACATCCCCACCAATAACCAGCCGTACTGTGCCGGTCGCGCTACCGATAATGTCAAAGGTGCCACGCGCTGAATACGGATTGGTTATAACGATTGAGAACTGCTCGCTCACTCCACCGATAGTCGCTAAGATCGCCTCCGTTACGGAAACATTGACGGCGGGCGGACTGGTGCGCAACAGTTCCAGCACTATTTGCTTGTGTTCATCGACACCTGCCTGAGCGCTCTGTTGCTCATTGACCTGAGTTGTAATCGCGACTCCGGTAGAATCGACTTCAAGCCCAGCGACATCAGTACCTTCAAGTGTACCGGCAAACTCGATTATAAATCCTTCTATGCGACCCCCAGTTACCAAAACATCTCCGGCTTCCACTCCACTGAAAGTTTCCAGGGCTGTAGTTACCTTACTAATCAAAGCTGCATCACTCTCGCCACTGGCAACCGTAAAGGACTGCTCTTCTCCGCCCAACGTGAACGTTATCGTGCCAACGGTGTTGGCATAAATGTTTAAGCTGTAGATTGTGTTCGACGCTTCTGTTTCTTCCGGTTTCTCCGGAACTTCTGCGCCCTGATTAATCAACACTTGCAGGTTATTCGCTGCAATCGTTAGGCCATCAATGCCAATGAACGAAACGCCTCCGGCTTCAGCCTTCAAAGATGTATATTTGTCGGCAGGATTTGCACGATCGGTCATGAGTGCCAGAGCAAAGCTCAACTCACTCAGATCAAAGCCGAGCTCCTCGGCGGTATTGCCATCCAAACCGGCGAAAGCGCTCACATCACTCGCACCAATGGTAAGCATGTCCACATCAATTACTGCATCGTCCGAAAGTGTTACAGTCTCGATCTTTTTCTCAAAGCCAAAGTCGCCGGAAACTTGGAAAAAACCAAATAAATCCAGATCTACTGTGCCGCTGGCGCGAATCAGCTCGCCCAGGTCACTGTTCATATCCAAAGTGATCGAATTTGCAGGACCAGTAGCAATCGTCAGGTTCTGTGCATCGAAATTCACCAAGCTGCCGTCTTCAGCTGCGCGATTGATCTCCACTCCCAGATCACTGCCGCTTAATGTCAAATCGTCCAGCCCCACGAAGGATGCGCTCCCTGCACTAGCCTCAAGCGCCTGCCAGCTACGAGTGCCTTGACGCTCGGAAGCCAACATGAAAGCGAAGTCTGTATCCGTCAGGCTAATGCCAAAGGCATCCGCTGTTCCACCGTTCATTCCTACAAACGCACTAACTCCATCGCCGCCAACCGTAAGCAGGTCTGTCTCGACAGTTGATTCATCACCAAGCGTTAGAGTCTCCACACTTTTCTCAAAGGCGAACCCTCCACTAACCTGGAAAAAGTTAAACAGATTAATGTCTACAGTACCGCTGGCGCGAATCAACTCGCCTTCACTGGCAGACATGTCCAGTGTAATCGTTTCGCTCGGCCCAACTTCAACATCCAGATTTGCAGCATTGAAGTTGACCAGAGTACCATCGGAAGCGGCGCGGTTGATCTCCACAGACATATCATCGGAAGCAACCGTCAAATCGTCGATACCTACGAAAGCTGTGCTGCCAGAACTCGTCTTCAGCGCTGTCCAGGTGCGTGTTGCATCCGCTTTGTCCGTCAATAGCGCCAATGCAAAATCAACATCTTTAAGACTAAGCCCCAATGCCTCAGCGCTGCCGCCGTTTAATCCGGCAAACAGGTCTACGTCGCTCGCGCCAACCGTTAGCTTGTCGACGTCAATGTCTGAACCATTCGCGGACACGGTATCACTGCTCTTCTCAAAGGCGAACCCGCCGCTAACTTGAACAAAATCAAGAATTGAAAGATTTGCCAAACCACTGGCACGAATCAACTCTCCCACACTACCATCCATGTCCAGCGTTAGGCCACCAACTACTTCAAGGTTGGTCGTGACATAGTCAATTACCTGACCGTTCGCCGCAGCCAGGTTTACATCCACACTGAGCTGACTGCTCGAAAGCCCAATCGCGTCGCCACCGACAAAACCAGCGCTATCGGCTGTGGCCTGTAAGGATACATACTTTTGCGTTGTATCCGCCGAATCCTGAACAATCGCCAAACCAAAATCGACTCCACTCAAGGCCAGACCGATCGCGTCATCGCTACCGCCATTAAGGCCGGCAAAAGCCGTAACATCACTACCCCCAATCGTCAACACATCGGCATTCGCAAGCTCAACCGGCGTCGTGCCGTCGGTCACTGTCAACGTTCTCTTCGACTTTACTAGTCCAAAACGACCCTTGATCTTTACAAATCCAGCCAGGTGTAAACTCATATTGGCTACCGCGCGAATCAACTCCCCTTCACTGGCAGCCATGTCCAGTTCCATCGTCTGGCTACCTGGGCCTGTCGCGACTGTCAGAGGATTTGTTGCATAGTCCACGCGACTGTCGTCACTGGCCGCGCGATTGATTGTCACATCAATTAGCGATGTGGAAAGTTCCAGATCATCGCCCAGACCAATCAACCCCGCACTGCTCGCATCCGCTTTAAGACTGCTCCACTTCCGCTCCGGTGCGTTTGCGTCACTGAGCAGCGCCAGCGCAAAGTTCACTCCACTAAGCTCCAGACCAGTCGCATCATCAGTACCGCCACCGATTCCCACAAAGGCCGACACATTCGAAGCGCCCAACACCAACTGATCCACAGTCACCGAAGAAGTCGTATCGGAAGCATCCACCACATCCACAGCGCCACTAGACTGTTCAAAAGCAAAGGCGCCGCTCACACTGAAAAATTCTGACAAGATTAGTTCCTGTTCGCCGCTAGCGCGAATTAACTCGCCCAGACTACCGTCCATATCCAGTGTCTGACTGGTCGAGACTCCAGTAGCTACTTCAACAGGCCCTGCCAGCAGATCTAGGACGGTGTCGTCAGCAGCAGCCAGATTGATCGTCACGTCAAGATCACTTGAAGAAACGGTTACATCATCGACACCTACAAATGATACACTTCCGGCGCTGGCTTGCAAAGCGGTCCATACGCGCGTCGCATCGGCCGAGTCGGCAGCCAATAAGAGCGCAAAGTCCACAGCGCCTAACTCCAAACCCAGCTTGTCGGTGGTATCTCCGTTAATGCCAACAAATGCGGAAGTACCTGAAACACCTACTTGGAGAGTATCTGCTTCGATTCGATCGCCGTTACTCAGCGCCAATTGCTCTTGGCTCTTCTCAAAGCCAAAACTGCCATCGACATAAAAGAAAT
>CAZUYZ010000140.1:0-13588 GCA_964624365.1 uncultured Puniceicoccaceae bacterium | reverse complement strand
CATCAATTGAGTTCTTCCACAAAGCAGGCCTCGATTATGTCAGTTGCTCTCCACCTAGAGTTCCGGTTGCACGCCTTGCTGCTGCCCAATCTGCGCTGAAGTCAAAGGGCAAAAAGTAAGCGTTTTGATGTTAACTGCCGTTTTCCGGACCCTTCAGAGAATTCTGAAGGGTCTGTTTGTTTAACCATAGCGGAGAGCAAACATTCTTGTCCGCTATTTATCATTTTGTCTTTTTTAATGAATAGACTCACACCATTTAAAAAAAGGTCTAAGAGGCTTGTAATCGAAATTGAAATCCAAATTGATACCATACCGATCTTGCGACAATCCTCAATAATCACACTTGTGACAGGCTCTTTTTTGTAGCCCACGAATTTCAAATTTCAAGTTCTACCAAAATGGCGTACAGCGCATTTTGATTTTATGCCAAGATACGCAGCAGTTTGTTCGACGGATAACAAGTGAATTTTTCATAGTTCTCGCGAACGGTGCGAGATTGATTTTCATATCCGTAAAGCGGAGAACTCTGCTGCGTTAGCTTCAGAAGAATATACAATGAATCGCTTCCAGGCTACTTTCATGCCTTGTCCGATGCGATCAAAATGGTTACAACTTGTAGCCATCTATGACACTCTTGAGAGTGCCGTTGTTGGGGGCGCCGCCCATGGCAAAGTTGGGTTTGCCACCTCCTTTTCCTCCAAGTTGGGCAGTCAGTTCACGGACTATGTCACCAGCCTTATAGCCTTGTTCAATTGCTTTGAGGCTTGAGACGGTGACAACGCTTATTTTGCCGTCAAACTCGGTAGCAAGTACAACAACGCTTTCACCGAGCTTTTGTCCAAGTGCGGTTGCCATGTTCTTCAGTTCATTTGGGTTTGGCGCTTCGGCTATGGCAATGAGCCCTTTCAGGTCTTCGCCTAAATCCTTTGCCTTGGCTGCGAGCTCACCGGCCTGATTTGCAGCTGCTTTCTGTTGCATTCTCTTAAGCTCTTTTTCCAATTCTTTGCGCTGGGTAGTAATCGTTTCGAGTTTTTCTTCAATATCCCCAGGCTTGCAACCCAACTTATTGGCGAGCCCGTGTAGTTGGTCATAGGTCTTGTGTAGCAATTCAGCAGCAGCGGCACCGCAAACTGCTTCAATGCGGCGTGTGCCAGTGGCAATACTGCTTTCAGACACAATCTTGATCAGCCCAATTTCACCGGTAGACTGTACGTGAGTGCCACCGCAAAGCTCTTTTGAAAATCCACCAATATCGACAACACGGACTACAGAACCGTACTTTTCGCCAAATACTGCAATGACGTCGTCCGGCTTTTGATCGTAGGGAACTTCGTAAGCTTCAACTGTGGTGTTTTCGATTACCGCTCGGTTTATCATCTTTTCGATATTTTCAAGTTGTTCTGCCGAAAGTGCTTCGTAGTGAGCAAAGTCGAAGCGTAGTCGTTCTTTTGTCACCAGCGATCCTGCCTGACGGATGTGATTGCCCAGAACTTCGCGAAGTGCCCAGTTTACAATATGTGTGGCGCTGTGATGCCGTTGAATTGCAAGCCGCCGATCCAAATAAACACTAGCTTTCATCTTTAGATCTTTCGGAAGTGCAGTGATGTCGTAGTTGTTCTGAGCAGCTTCTTTGTTGATTTCCAGCCGGTGCATTATTTGACCCACAGCATCTTTTTGTGTGTCTGTCACAAGGAATGACATTCCGGGTCCTTCAACGATACCGAGATCACCGATCTGACCGCCCATCTCCGGATAGAAAGGCGTTTTGTCAAAAATTGTCCAAACACTGTCGTCTTTATCAACTTGTACTTCTTTTACGATAACTTCGTAGTCTGTTAAATTATTCCTATCAAATCCGACAAATTCAGTCGGTTTCTCATCTGTTGAATCCTGAGCGCGAATTACCTGTTTTTTCTGAGATGTTCGACCACGCTGTCGCTGCTCCTCCATGCAGGCTTCAAAGTCTTCCGTATCTATGATCAGTTTACGTTCGCGTCCAAGCAGCTCTGTAAGATCAAGCGGGAAGCCGTAGGTGTCATAGAGTGTAAATGCTTCGCGTCCTGTAATGGCCCCATTTATGGCGAGTTTTTCAAAAAGTTGCAGACCACGGTCAATTGTCTTATTAAAGGCAGCTTCTTCGGCGGCGATCACTTTGATAATCACTGTTTCCTGCTCATAAAGCTCCGGAAACTGATCAGACATCATACGGACAACGATTGGAGCCAGCTTTGAGAAAAAACCTTCAGTCAGTTCAAGTCGCTTACCAAACATGACTGCCCGACGCAGTATTCGCCGCAGGACGTAGTTGCGCCCTTCATTGCCAGGTAAGATACCATCTGCAATCGAAAAGGAAAGTGTCCGAATATGATCTGCGATCACACGAAAGGCACAGTCTTTGTGCTCGAGCACAGTCATATCGTCGCGTTTTTCCGGCATTGTGTAGCTGTAGACATGATCGCAGTGTTTGGATAAGTGCTCGAAGATAGTACTGAACAAATCACTGTTGTAATTGCTGGGAGCGTTGCTGAAATCTGTAAAACCTTTAGTCGTAGCAAAAATACCTGCCACACGTTCCAACCCCATGCCAGTGTCTACGTGACAAGCAGACAGGTTTGAGAAAGTGCCATCCTCATTAGCATTGAACTGAATAAATACCAGATTCCAAATTTCAATGCACCAGGGAGAGTCGGCGTTAACAAGCTTACCTTTAGTGTCGCCATTTGGAGTTAGATCAATATGAAGTTCTGAACAAGGGCCACAGGGACCAGTTGCGCCCATCATCCAGAAATTGTCTTTCTTATTGCCGTTAATGATATGAACAGCTGGATCCAATCCCTCAGCCACGAAAATCTCCTTCCAGAAATCGTAAGCTTCCTGATCAAATTTAGCAGGATCGTCTGCCTTCGGATTATAGATAGTAGCGTAAAGGCGCTCTGTCGGGAATCCCCAGACTTTTGTCAGCAATTCCCATCCCCACCGAATGGCTTCTTTCTTGAAATAGTCGCCAAAAGACCAGTTACCCAACATTTCAAAGAAAGTATGATGGTAAGTGTCGAATCCAACATCTTCAAGGTCATTATGTTTCCCGCCAGCACGAATGCACTTTTGTGTATCAGTAGCACGTGCATATGGAGCGTCACGTTCACCGAGGAAATAGGGCACAAACTGATTCATTCCTGCGTTGGTGAAGAGCAGATTAGGCGAACTCGGCATGATTGATGCCGAAGGCACGACGACGTGTTGCTTCGAAGCGAAAAAATCGAGGAAGGACTTGCGGATATCGGAAGATTTCATGACGACAAATCAGATGTAAATATGGTGGATTCAACGGTGAATGCCGATACGCTGAAAATAAAGATTAGTGCAGAGCCAAAGGGAAGTCCAAAGTTCGGTGCCGCTTTAATCTAGAAAACGCAGTTGAGCCTACGAATTGTACGAATCAACACGAATTTTTTACATAATTTTTTCTATTAGTATATTTATGCATCTGCATTCTTTTTAATGCTGTTTTGCCATTTTTGCGGTACTTGCGATTATTCGTGGGCTATAAAGCAGAGCCTGAGCCCATTGCTTTTAAGATTTAACAATTACTCAAAAAACGATTAGACTCAGTAGGCACAGGAAACGCTTACAGATTTGCCAGGACAAGTAAACCTAAGCTGCCTTTCATAAGTCGCAAAGATGCTTTTGCTGATTTGTGAGGATGCTGCACAACGCTAATATGGCGACAGATTTCAGACGTGTAAGCAGAATCGAAGAGTAACCAACTTCCAACTTCTTTTTTAATGGTAGAAAAACTTTAGGCAGACAGAAACACTGCCATTTCGCCATCGTGCTCGATCCGTGTAAACCTGTGCCTCCGTCAATCTGTGGTTTAGAAAAAAGCTTGGTTTCAACTGCCGAACTTATTCAAGACCGTTCAGAGAACACTGTCCAAAGCGACTGCCAAGCCAAACATTGCGGCAGAAATGCGAACAACATCGTGGACTTGTGCTTCACCAAGTCCGCCCTTTTTAACCTGTGCTTCATGAGCTTTAAGACACATTTCGCAGCCCTTTAAGGCAGCAGGACCAATTGAGAAAAGCTCGAAAAGTAGTTTAGTAGAAGTGACCTGTTGCATTCGCATCATACGAAGGTTTGCCGGACGCTGATTGTAGTTCTCATCGTCCATCAAATGGCGAAAACGGTAGTAAATCGTGTTTTGCCCCATCAGGATTGCTGCAGCTTTCGCGTCAGCAAGCACTTCATTACGAACTCCGGCAGCCTCGGCATCGGCAAGAATCGTATCGATAATTTCCGTGTTGCGTATGAAGTATGCGGAACTGAGTGCGCTCCCCCAAGTCTGCTCAAGGTCAAGTGACTCTTCAGCGGCAAGCACACGTTTCAAATTAATACGTATGTCTTTGGCCTCTTCAGGTAGTTGCGAGAGTAATTCGGTTGTAGCTTTCATATGGATTACGAGTTACTTTAGCTTGAGTCAGCACTAACTTTCTGGCTTCCAGCTTACAACTCCTTTTTCGGATCAGACCTTAATAGTTTCTTCGCCTTTTTTCCAATTGCATGGGCAGAGCTCATCGGATTGGACAGCATCCAGAATGCGAAGTATCTCTTTGACATTACGGCCAACAGAGAGGTTGTTGCAAGCGGCGTATTGAACAACTCCATGAGGATCGACAATGAAGGTTGCGCGCAGGCAAACATTTTCTTCCTGATCTAAAATGCCAAGTTCCCGTGCCAGTTTTGGAGCTGCAATCAGTGGGAACTTCAAATCTTTTAAATCTTCGTGATTATTGCGCCAGGCCATGTGGCAAAATTCATTATCGGCGCTTCCACCAATAATAACGGCATCACGATCTTCAAACTCATCATTATTTTTGCTGAACTCAACAATTTCGGTTGGGCAAACAAAGGTGAAGTCTTTTGGGTAAAAGAAAAAGATCTTCCATTTACCCTGATAGCTTTCATTGGTCACATCGATAAAATCATCATTAGTGAGACCATTACATGCTTTTGCTTTAAATTGAGGAAATTTGTCACCTACGGTTATCATTGTTAATACAAAATTAGAATTTAGTTTTATTAAAGAAAGTTGAAAATACAAAGGGATAGTTTGCTGTCAAATGACACAGATTTTTTTACAAAGTTAGACTGTGTGAATGTAGTTTTCTCTGTAGGCTTGTGAGTAAAATTATACTGAATGTCGCCAGCAGTTGGAGCAGCAGTCAGAAGCTAATTCAATTGGTTCAACAATGGTCCGTAGTGCCGTTTTGGACTGTTCGCTACGCTGATGCAACGCGTTTGGATGTTTTACGGTTGATTCCTGTTTAGATTTTCCTGCAACGCTTCCTGCAATCAGGGTGTTTCGTGATTTGACACTAAAAAGCCTCTAGGTCAGCGACCTAGAGGCTTTTAAATGGGTGCAGGGCCAGGATTTGAACCTGGGACCTTCAGGTTATGAGCCTGACGAGCTACCGGGCTGCTCCACCCTGCAATAAAGTCTTGTTTGTGAATTGCGGTGTAACAGAGAAACAATGGAAGAAATACAGGACAAATTTGTTGTAAAGCCTTATTTTGACTTTTTCTCTTTTCTTTTCAATCAAATGATGAAAAACAAAATCTATGCCTTGGTACCTCTATCACGCTTGGAAACAGTTGTTTCCTTCGGGGCGTTTTGCCTCTTTTTTTTCCCTAATGTCTATTGTTGGCGTTACTTTGGGAGTTTGTGTACTGATAATTGTTCAAAGTGTAATGAATGGGTTTGGTGAGGGCATTCGTGAACGCCTTGTTAAAACCCAAGGCGATATCCGCATCCGTTCAGGTGAGGTTATTTATGATTGGGAAGCCTTAATGCAGCAGGTTAAGAATCAAGATGAAGTTCAAGGTGCGGCCCCTTTTGCCGAAGGTGTGGTTATGGTACAGCATCAGAATCGACCGCAATTTCCAATGATTCGTGGCATGGACCCAATTGCGGAAGAAACAGTGATTCCGTTGAAATCTTTTCTGACTTATGGAAATCTGGAAGACTTCGATGATGATGGTGTCTTTTTAGGTGAGGGGCTTGCTCAAGCGCTAAGAGCCGGGCCAGGTTCGACAATTGAAGTATTTACACCGCTCATGCTAGAGCGTTTGAAAAGAGATGAGGTTTTGCTGCCCAGAGAATTTACTGTGGTTGGGACTTTCCGGACAGGTTCTCTACAGGTGGACGGCAATATGATGATTTCGACTTTGCGTGTAATGCAGGAGTTGTACGGGTTAGACGATGGTGTTCATGGACTGGCGCTCAAATTACATGCAGGTAACTCGGCAGATGTGTTTGCCGATAAACTGGAAAAAGATGTTCTGCGTTCAGGTTTTATGGCCATTAGCTGGCTTGAGTCGAATCGAGAATTCTTATTCGTGATTGAGAATGAAAAACGCCTCATTTCTTTTATCATTATTTTCATCATTCTGGTCGCTTCGTTTTCGATTGCGATTGCCCTGATGATGGCAGTCCTACGAAAGACTCGTGAAGTTGGATTGTTGGTTGCTATGGGTGCACGCCCGCATCAGGTGGCTTTTAGTTTTTGCTTGCAAGGCTTTGTAATTGGAGCGATCGGCACGGGGTTAGGCATTCTCATGGCGCTAATTTGTCTTCATTATCGAGGGCCGATCCTATTCGGATATGCGTGGTTAACTGGCGCAGAAGTCAGCTTTCTAGGACAGTATGATGTCTATGAAATACCGGTGCACTACTTGAGGTCTGACTTTATACAGGTTACCTTGTTTGCAATTATTACAGCAACTCTAGCAGGTTTGTTGCCTGCTCTGAGAGCGGCCCGACTAAAACCCTCTGACGCATTGAGAAGTGAGTGACTTAGACGATATAATTTTGGAAGCCAGACAGGTTATTAAGTCATTTCCGGGCTCAGCAGGTTCAATTCCTGTTTTAAAGGAAGTTAATTTTACACTTCGGCGCGGTGAGAGCATCAGTATTCGAGGAGAATCCGGAAGTGGGAAATCAACACTACTGAATGTGCTCTCCGGTTTAGAAACTGCCGATTCTGGTGAATTATTCTGGGAAAGGGACAAGGTTTCCGGTCAATCGCTTTCTTTCCTGGCCGCAAGGCGGATTAATTATATAGGATTTGTGTTTCAGGCTTATTATTTGGCTCCTGAATTAAACTCACTGGAGAATGTTCTACTTGGAGCGCGTATTGCCGGGAAAATGGATCGTTCCGTTATAGAACGCGCAAAGTCGTTGTTGGAGCGGGTCGGGATGAAACATCGGATGACACACAGTTCGCTAAAACTTTCCGGAGGTGAGCGTCAGCGAGTTGCTGTTGCGCGTGCGTTGATCAACAATCCATCGGTAATTCTTGCTGATGAGCCCACGGGTAATCTGGATGAATCAACGGGTCTCGCAGTTATGGAACTGTTGATGGAACTGGTGCGGGAAGATCGTAAAAGTCTCGTTCTGGTGACACATAATCCTGCCTTTGCTCAAAAAACCGAGCGCCAGTTAATATTGCATCTAGGCGCTCTCGAGAACGTCTGATCCAATACGGTTCTATCCGCTGGGCTGGTCTCAATATGCCAAAACAAACGTTTAGTCCTTGTATCTGCTGGGCAATGCCCGAACTGCCTTCAAAAGGGTGATGCAATGATTTTTAACGGCATCGGCATCTGTTTCTTCGGTGACAATAGCTTTTCCATCACGCTCGTAGAATTCGCTGTAGGAACTGAACGAGAACAGGCTCTTATCTCCAGAGTATTTTGTTAGCGGCGCCAGATCATTCTCAAATGTTTCAATGTTGATATCTCCGATACCTTGTTCGACATACTTGTGGTAGAGTTTGATAATATTGTGAATGCCAACATATCCAAATGTAATAGCGCTAGCGACTTTCGCGGTCTCTGAGCTGGCATCAAACTCAAGCTCAATGACTTTTTTGATGTCTTTGACAATTCTTACGAAACCAGCCTTTAATTGTTTAAATTGATTTTGAAGTTGTTGGTTAAGAGTAGCCATATGTTGGTCATAGGCTTCTTGTAAATGTGCCTCCAATACTTCGGGACTCACGGACTGGCTTAGCAAATCTGCTTGTTCAGACATTTCGATAAGCAGTTGTTTTGCGGCATCATCTGCTTCGTTCTTTTCAATTTCAAGAACTTGATCGCGTACTTGAATGCATTGTTCAAATAGTTCCGGGCAATTGTTTTGGGCAACTTCTCGTGCCTCATCAAAAACCTGATCAAAAGCGCCTTTATCAAATGTCGTAATCATTTTAAAACGCGCCAGAGTCCGAAGTTCAAGTTTGACCCACGGGATACTTCGATAGGAGGCATTCAAACTTTCGACCAGGTTACCCATGTCGACACTCATTTCCGGTTTTCTTATCCTTTTGAAGCCAGAAATAACTTGGCCTTTGGTTAATTTCAACGGAAGGATTGGTTTTTTCCACGGCATAAGTAACCTTTTGTTATAGTGTTAAAATCGATTAATACAGCTACAGATAGATTAAAAAAACGCGGAAGTGACAAGTAAATACCCATTCGGCTGCGAACTTATTGGCGTTGTAGTTTATCAGCGATGAGTCTCGATCAAATTTTTAAAGTCTTCTTCATCGAGAATAGTGATTCCTAAATTCACGGCTTTTGTGTATTTCGAGCCACTGGCTTCGCCAGCGATGACATAGTTAGTCTTTTTACTGACACTAGAGCTGGTACGTCCTCCAGCCTTTTCGATGAGCGCAGTTGCTTCGCTGCGCGTTAACGTTGGAAGAGCGCCTGTCAGAACAAAAATTTTGCCAGCTAACCTGCTGTCGGTTGATTCTTCAGAGCGTTCGGATTTAAAATTGAGGTTATAAATACGTAGACGCTCTATCAGTTCACTGTGCTCCGGATCGGCAAACCAGGCATGTATGCTCTGTGCCATAATTGGCCCAATTCCGTCCACGGCTTCGAGTGCCTCTTCGCTGGCATTGGCAATTTCGTCTAAATCGTCGAAATTGGCTTCCAGATCCTTGGCTGACTGTTTGCCAACATTCGGAATGCCTAAGCCGTGGATAAGTTGCCAGAGTGCCCTTGTTTTGCTGGCTTCAATGGCGTCGATCAGATTGCCCGCAGATTTTTCAGCAAACTTGTCCAGTTCTACAAGTTGTTCAAAGCGCAATGTGTACAGGTCGGCTGGTGTTTTTGCGAGTTTTCGAGTGACGAGTTGTTCGACGATTGCCGTACCCAAGTTTTCGATGTCCATACAGGGACGACTGGCGAAGTGCTGTAGTGCACGCTGCTGAAGGATTGGGTCGTCTTTATAAATAATTCGCCAAACGGCTTCACCAGAGTCACGTTCAGCCTGAATTCCAAGCGATTGAAGATGTCTGCCAAAATCAAAAGGCAGACTGCCTTCCGGACGTTTGCTTGCAACAAAACCAAGTACCTGAGGGATGATCTCTCCGGCTTTTTGGACGATAACAGTGTCGCCAGGACGGAGGTCCTTGCGCTGTATTTCGTCTTCATTGTGCAGAGTTGCCCGGGACACCGTGGTGCCTGCTAATTGCACAGGCTCTAGAATTGCAACCGGTGTAACGGCTCCGGTGCGACCGATCTGAAGGCTGATTTCTTTGAGAAGTGTTTCTGCCCGCTCGGCTTCAAATTTGTAAGCAATGGCCCAGCGTGGCGCCTTGGAGGTGAACCCGGCAGATTCTTGTAGTTGGAAATCATCTAATTTAATCACTGCACCATCCGTAGGGTAGGTGAATTGTTGGCGCAGTTTGTTTAACGCTTCAATTGAAGACCATGTTTCTTCTATGCCGTCAACCAGCCAGACCTTTTCTAAAATCGAAAAATTCCATTTGGCTAGCTGATCCTGGATCTGGCTTTGGCGGGTGAAGAAATCCGCTGGTTCACAATAGCCGATGCCGTAGAGCACAATATCCAGTCTACGAGCGCGCGCTTCTTTTGGATCCAGTAGCTTTACTGTGCCCGCCGCGAGATTGCGTGGATTTGCGTAAAGTGGTTGTTCATCAGCTGCACGAAGTTTGTTGATACGTTCAAATTCTTGATGCTGCATATAAATTTCGCCACGTATTTCGAGAATATCCGGGGCTTGGTCAATCCTTTCGGGAATGCCTTGAAGATGACGGACGTTTTGAGTGATGTCATCACCTTCGTTGCCATTGCCACGGGAAACGGCGCGAACGAATTTTCCTTGTTCATATGTCAGGCTGACAGCGACACCATCGATTTTGGGCTCAACTAGATAGTTAAGTGTCCGATCAGGAAAACGTTTTTCAAGGCGACGCCCAAATTCGATCAGTTCCTCTTGACTGTAAGTATTGTCAAGGCTGAGCATTGGCTTCCGGTGCCGGTAGCTTGCAAACGCTTCAAGTCGGTCGTCACCGACCTGTTGGGCAGGCGAGTTGCCAAAATCAAATTCTGGGTTTTCTGCTTCGAGTTGCGCGAGTTCTGCCTTCAGACGATCATAGGCCTGATCATCAATGACTGGCATCGCTTCTTTGTAGTAGAGCCGATCATGCTTGGCGATTTCAGCTTGTAGTTGAGCAATCCGTTTGCTGGTTTTAGACATTATTTTTAAAATTCAGAGCTGCTTCAATACCGGCTGTTACTGAGACGCCGGTACGATAGTTGCCAACTAGTCTTAGCCCTGGATAGCTTAGTTCAAGCTGTTCCATTTTTTTAAGGTATTTATCATAACCAAGTGTGTATTGGGGGATTCCTTTTTTCCAGTATTTGTGGTGTAGGAAAGTCGGCTGTCCACTAAGTCCCAGCAATGTTTGTAGTTCGTTACATGCGATCGACTTGAGCGTCTCTGTATCTTTAGCTGCGAGTTCCGGATTGCGTGTGCCGCCAAAAAATGCGGCAAGCATTACTTCATCATCATAAGCGCGTTTTGGAAAGGCGCTGGAAGGAAAGAGTACTCCGAGCAATTTTGAGCGTTCACATTCCGGCACAAGAAAGCCGAATCCATCCAATTGATGTTTTATTTCAAGTCGTTTAAAGCCCATGCTAAGCACTGAAACCGGCGCATGCTCAATATCGCGAAACTCTATCATCGCATCTCTGATGGCCGCCTCAAAGGGCAGGTTTAACAGCTGATGTGCCGGTACTGCAAGAATCAGTTGCCCGAAGGAGTCTGTATGTTCTTCGCCGATTGAATCTGACCAGATAATTGTCCACCCTTGATCTGATTTTGTTATGGAGCTGATTGAAGCAGAAGTTTGAAGAGAGTTGCCTAAGGCCACCGCGAGCTTTTCCGGAAGTTCTCCCATGCCATTTGCAAATGAAAGTATGCGTTGCTTTGGTCCATTCGCTCTTTTTTTGATCCCGCGCAACAGGCCACCTTGCTCCTGCTCAAATGCATAAAGCTTTGGAAATGCATGGCGCAGCGACAATTTTTCAGGATCGCCTGCATGGATACCAGCAACCATCGGATTCATCCCATAATTGTAAATCTCACTGCCCAAACGTCTACGGGTAAAGTCTGCGACACTTTCTTCTAAATCAGGAGTCGTCGGCTTAATAAACCATTCCCGGAGTGCGCGCAGCTTTCCTTTGAAGGACCAAAGCTTACTTTTGTACAATGAAAGCAGCTTTGTTGGTACTGCGTGTAATTGTCCATCGCGTACGACGAAGCGCTGGTGTGCCTTTGGGTCGGATTCAACCACAGAAGGCTGCAGATCCGGAATGCTGTTAATGAAGTCCTCAACTGCCTGACTGCTGGCTTGAATAGAGTGGGGTCCTTCTTCCGCAATATACTGATCGATTCGGTGACTGCGAATCGATCCGCCCGGCTGTTCTTCTTTCTCAAGTATAGTAAATACCTGATTGCGTCGCTTTAATTCCCAAGCATGGGCAAGTCCGGAAATTCCAGCGCCGATGATGCAGGTTTTTGCAGAAGAAGCAGTGTCCGTTGAGTTCGCCATAGTTATTAACTCTTTTACTCAGTTATCATTCTTACTAAAGCCTCAACACACTCGACCTTTGCGCTGGGAATCATGCCATGGCCTAGATTGAAAATAAATCCTGAGTGAGATTTCATCTCATCAAGCACTTTTTGAGCCTCGATTCGAGTAATTTCAGGAGTAGTTGTCAAAACGGCCGGGTCCAGGTTTCCTTGAAGTACAACATTGCCATCCAGTCGATCTCTCACCTGGCTCAAATTTACCGTCCAATCCAGACTCAGTACTGATGCTCCGGTGTTCGCTTGTTCGCTAGCCTTACTTCCCATACCTTTGGCATAGAGGATTACCGGAACATGATTGCCGATCGCTTTAATGATCTGGCGAATCCAGCGCAGAGACCATGCTTCGTAATAAGTGTGGGGACACAGGGCTGCCCAAGAATCAAATATCTGTACTGCATCAGCGCCGGCTTCGATTTGTAGATTCAAGTAGTCTATAATTGCGTCGGTAAGTGTTTGCATCAGTCGTTCGAAATGTTCCGGCTGTTCCAGAGCGAGTCTTTTGATGGCGACAAAGTCTTTAGCTGAACCGCCTTCGATCATATAACAAGCAAGCGTCCAGGGTGAGCCGGAGAAACCAAGCAAAGCTTTGTCTCTACCTAGTTGGGATCGAGTCAGTTTAAGCGCTTCGGCGACGTAATTGAGTTTTTCTGTTATATTAAAACGGTCGAGCGCCGCGATCTTTTCCGGTGAATCGAGCAAATAGTCCATGCCAATGCCACCCTGATCGCGGAAGTAATAGCCTTGTCCAAGCGCTTCGGGGATAACAAGAATATCGGAGAAAATAATTGCTGCATCTAGCGGAAAACGCTCCAGTGGCTGTAGTGTCACCTCAGTCGCAAGCTCAGGCGTGCGCACCATCGTTACAAAATCATGCTTGGCCTTAAGCGCTCTGTATTCCGGCAGATAACGTCCGGCCTGACGCATCAGCCATATAGGTGGCCGGTCAACTGGCTTGCAGCTTGCAGCTGCGAGAAATCGTTCGCGAGAAGTCATTGTGCTGGATCTTAAAACAGATCAAAATTTAAAGTTCAATGTTCAAGTGGGCACTTTTCTGCTTGACCATTCGCTGAATCTATGCTTATTGCCCCTATTAGATAACTAGTAACTAATCAAACCAACACAAAATGGCAAAATCAAAAAAAACATTCAGAAATGTAACACACACACAAGATATAGAAAAGTATTTGGCAGATTTAGCGCCAGCTGTTTTGACTAAATTTACACATAGCAAATCGAAAAAGTCGTTTGATAAGACAAGATTACAATTTTCAAGAAATTCTGATGACTTCACGGTTACCTTTGATATAAAGTATGAAGAGGCGGACCGGGCCGGTGGTGATCCTGGGTCAGTTGAAGCAGAGGGTGAATGCAAGGAAATGAAGGTCACATATCCTATTACAACAGCTCAGGGCGGTACTATCGATAAAACGAGTAAATTCTGATCTTTAGTTACTGTGGAGATCTTCGGATCTTTCAAGGGGCGCAGTCATAATTCCGTCGTAGAAAACATAAAGTAGTAGATTCTTTTCTTCGGCGGTTTTCGTTTTCTGGCGCAGTTTTCTTTACGCGATTGCTTTGTTGCGAAAAATTTGTTTTGCTGAATTTCCTAAATTTTGGCTATGG
>CAZUYZ010000139.1:0-3787 GCA_964624365.1 uncultured Puniceicoccaceae bacterium | reverse complement strand
CGGATTTTTCGTTTCAAAAAGTACGGCGACGTCTGTGCCTGATGGCAGAAAAGGGTCGCTACCGGTGATGGCGACACTCTCGGCAGGAAGCTGCTCTGCGATAATATCGGGGATCATAAGACCCAACTGTCGCTGGTAACGGTTTGCTAGTTTTGAATATTGCCCACGGTTTTGAAACGATTGAAAAAGCGAGAAACCATCCGACTCAATCGCTTCCAGTGTCTGATTTAGGCTTTTGATTGAATCGAAGAACACAACGTGCTGATCGTGAGGAATCACCGATGCGAGTGGGTCAATAGCGTTTGGACTATCATTTAAACGTTCGCTCCAGTCGATCGCGTTGACTGTGACCCCTGAAATGGAGGTAATCGAGCTCGGCTCGCCTTCAACCTTATTTCCAAGAATTAGCTCGCGATCCAAAGCCAGGTTTTCCGATACTGCACGATTCCCACTGAACATATCAAAGGTGCTCTCAAAACTTCCGTTGGCACGGCTTCGAGGACGACGACCTTCATCTGTTTCTATGTCTCCTGCCAGATGATTAAATAAGTGGCCACCCGGAGCCGTAGACATTGCTAGTCGTTGATAGTACGACCGACGTACTTGATCAAAGGCATCCGGACTAACCTCTTCAAAAGCATTCGGATCAAAAGTGAAATCAACCACTTCAATCAACGGATCTCCGTCTTTAGCCAACTTTGCTTTACCACTAATCAACTTTTTTTTCGGCAAGCGAAAAGCCACACGCATTGTACTTTGGGCATCAGATCCCCACCATCCACGATTTGTATCCTCTTGTTCAGGTTTACCTACAAAAGCTTCCCCATCTTCACCCTGAATGATCAACTGAGGAAATAGGATGGTCTTTTGTGCCGTCCAAGTATGACGACTGATACGAAAACCCATCGCGTCGGGAACTGGTTTTGAAAATCCCAGTACCCCCAGATCAACGACATAGTAACTATCAGCAAGGAGTGTGTTACATAGTAGACAGCTAATTAAAAGAGGCAGGCGGAGTAATAAAAGGTGAATAGATTGCATATGAGCAGAGACTGCTCAGTGAACTTTGAAATGCAAAATTAAAAGTAACTGGAGAGTTACAGTCACTTTACAATGAATAAATATGCAGTATCCCTACTGTATTTAATAAAATTACGATTAGCGCTTGACGGAACGCAGACTGTAGCGAATGCACCTTCATATTATTTTTCCATACAGTGTTAATTCCGTAAATGTATCATTTCCATACCAATTATTTTAAAAAGCAATATACCAACTAAATCATGCAATGAGATTTACTAAAGAAATGACATCTCACACAACTCACGGGCTTACCGTGAGAAAACTATCGTCCAGTGCCTTACTTTTTACCCAGATGCCGGGGCCTAGCCTAGAAATCATCTAATCTTTATTTGTTCATGCTTCCAGAAGTGCTACCCTCTCTAAAGCTCATGGACTGTGGATCAATCCGTTCTGGACAATCTTTCCGCAAAGCTCCGATTGAAGACTCGCAGAGTCAATGCTTCTCTATCCAGACGAAGGACTTACTGCCGATAGGTTGTATCTCTCAAGAGCTAACACCGATCTCCACGGTTAATGAGAAACCAAAACCCAATGTCGAAGCTGGGGATATTCTAATTTTGTCGAGAGGTGTCCGATTTAATGCAGGTCTAGTACGTCAGCTTCCAGGGCAGTCGGTCGCACTGAACATGTTCTATATCTTCAAACCCAAGTCATCTGAGCTCATGCCCGAATTCATTGTCGCTTACCTAAATAACCCGATCATTCAGGAACGCCTCAAAAGCTTTGCGACTGGTGCAACCATTCCTCACCTCAAGGCGAGTGATCTTGGTAACGTTCGCATTCCGGTTCCTTCGCTTCAGCAACAAAAGGCTTATGTTGATTTGACAGATGCTACAATCGAAGAACAAGCGATCTTCGAAAAACTCTTCTATCTACGCCGCCAGCAGTTGCGCGCTGCCGCCGAATTCAGCATTCTTTAAACAATAATCTAACTATTTAATCGTAATGAGTCACCTCTCAGAAAAAGCCTCCTCGCTTCAACAGGAAATCAATAACGTCGTCTGGCGCGCATGCGATACCTTTCGCGGTACCATAGACCCGTCTCAGTACAAAGACTACATTCTCGTTATGCTCTTTGTGAAATATCTTAGTGATCTTCACCGTGACCGCTACGAAGCGCTCAAAAAAGAGTTTGGCGACAACGAAACCATGATTCAGCGCCGTCTCCAGCGAGAACGCTTCATCATTCCTGATGGTTGCAGCTTCTATGACCTTTATGATGCCCGCAACAAAGACGATATCGGTGAGCGAATTAACAAAGCGCTCGAAGCGCTCGAAGATGCCAATAAGGCCAAGCTGGCCGAAGTTTTTCGCAATATAGATTTTAACAACAAGCACAATCTCGGCGAAACCAAAGAGCGCAATCGCCGCCTCAAAGACCTGCTTAAGGATTTCAACTCACCTAAGCTCGACCTCAGACCTGAGCGTGTCGGCTCTGCCGACATTATTGGTAACTGCTATCTCTACCTGATCTCTCATTTCGCTAGCGACGCGGGTAAAAAAGGCGGCGAGTTCTACACACCTGACGAAGTCGCCGAGCTTCTGGCAAAATTGGTCAAGCCTCAGTCCGGCGATCGCATTTGTGATCCGACTTGCGGCTCTGGCGGCTTGCTGATCAACGCCGCCGAGCAGGTGCCCGATGGAAACTTTGCAGTCTTCGGCCAGGAGATTAACGGTAGCACACTTGCGCTCGCCAAAATGAACATGTTTCTCCACGGCCTCGATAATGCTCGTATCGAACGCGGTGACACGCTGAACAATCCTCAGCTCAAAGAGGACGATCGGCTTATGCAGTTCAACGTCGTCGTCGCCAACCCGCCTTTCTCCCTAGACAAATGGGGTGCAGAGGATGCACACAAGGATCCATACTCTCGCTACCATCGTGGCATTCCGCCCAAGTCAAAGGCTGACTGGGCATTTATTTCACACATGGTTGAGACAGCGGTGGATGATGGCGGGCGCGTCGGCGTTGTCGTCCCACACGGGGTGCTTTTCCGCGGCAGCTCCGAGGGCAAGATCCGCGAGGCGATGATTCAGGAGAACCTGCTCGAAGCTGTCATCGGTCTGCCCGAGAAACTTTTCTTCGGCACCGGCATTCCTGCTGCTATTCTTATCTTTCGCAAGGGGCGCAAGAAAGAAGACGTCCTCTTTATCGACGCCTCCAGCGAGTTTGGCACTGGGACGAAACAAAATCGTCTCACGCCTGAAAATATCGAAAAGATTCTCAAGACTTACGAGGACTTCAAGACGACGGATAAATACAGCTACGTCGCCACGCCCAAAGAGATTGAAGAAAACGATTACAACCTCAATATCCCGCGCTATGTCGATACTTTCGTGCCAGAAGCGGAGGTTGATATTGTAACAGTTTCCAAGGAAATCGAGGAGACGGAGAAGGCTCTCGTTGAAGTGCAGGCACGGATTAAGCATTACCTTGAAGAACTGGGACTTAATGGAAAGGAGAATACTTAATGAGGTACTCACGCGAAGGTGCGAAGGTGCGAAGTTTGGATGAGGAGGCTATCTCTTCAATTGTAGTTAATTGTTCTTATCGACTGCATGTTGAGGCAGGCCCTGGACTCTTGGAAACCGTCTATGAAGTTGCGTTGGCTCGGTTACTTGAAGATGAAGGACTTAGTGTACAGCGGCAGGTGCCCGTACCCATTCAGCTTCTCGGTATGAAGTTTGACAAGGGCTTTCGTGC
>CAZUYZ010000138.1:0-14309 GCA_964624365.1 uncultured Puniceicoccaceae bacterium | reverse complement strand
AATGCCCCTGCCAGTACTTCGCTGACTGAGCTGGTAGGCAAGCATGCCTGTCGTTATTGGATAGAGCGGACTTTTCAGGATGCGAAGACTTCGGTTGGGATGGCCGATTATCAGGGCCGTGGCTGGCTAGCCTGGCATCATCACATGTCGTTGGTGATGCTTGCCCTGTTATTCCTGTTAAAGGAACGCAGATTTCATAAAGACACTCTGGAGCTACTGAGTTGTCAGGATGTCATTGCCCTGCTGGATGTTCATCGACAGCATGAACAAGCGGCACGCAAAAAGACGGGCCTCGATTGAATCGGCTGCACGGTGATCGGTTCCACGTAAACTTAACAAAGTAAAAGTAAAGCTCACAATTATTTGTACAGATGTAGCCGCTTCGCTCTGTCGAGGCGTTGTGTGGTCAGGACAGAAAGCACGGCGACGGAGCGCCGTGGCTACACATGCAAGTTTTGAAGAATTTACAAATAATTCTCTGTTTAGCACCGTGAGCTTGTCGCGCAACATTCGCGGTCCGAGATCAAATTCAGAGCCTCTTTGCAGGCCCAATTCAACAGTCTAGATTTCATAAGGCTTTTCGCCTTCACTGCGGGCGATTACAACAGCGCCAACAGTATCACTAAAGACATTTACTGAGGTGCGACACATGTCGAGGATGCGATCAACGATCCAGACAACACCAATTGCTTCGACGGGTAGACCAACGACGGGCAGGATAATTGAGATTGCGACAAGACTGGCTGCCGGAACCCCTGCAACGCCAATGCTCGTAGTCAGCGCCAGAAAAACGACCAGTAATTGCTGGGTGAAATCGAGCGACGCTGCACCGGTCGAAGCATATAACTGTGCGATAAAAAGGACGACGACACACTCGTAAAGAGCAGTGCCGTCCATGTTGACTGTTGCACCGAGTGGCAGAGTGAATGAACAGGTCTTTTTAGAGACCTTGGACCGTTCCTCAACCTTATCAATCGTGAGGGGTAGGGTAGCGGATGAACTTGCAGTAGAGAATGCTGTCAAAATCACAGGCGTCATTTCCTTATAATGAGTGATCGGATTGACTTTGCCGAAAAATTTCAAAGCGAGACCAAGATTGATCGTAAGGTGTACTGCAAGCGCGAGCAGTACTGTCAGAGAAAATGCTAAAATAGTACCGATGAGTTCACCGATCGGTGCGCCATATAGTATCGGTGTCACCAGTCCAAATACGCCTATAGGCGCGAAGCGGATGATGAAGTCTGTAAATTTCAACATAACTTCCTGCGTGCTTTCCCAAAAGTTCTGCTGGGTTTTTCGATGATTTTCCGGAAGTTTGCCGATAAATACACCAAACAGCAGAGAAAAGGTAATTACACCTAACAACTGTCCATTACTGGTAGCTGCGTGCACGATATTTTCTGGAAACATACGTAAAAAAATACCCGCCAAATCATTGGCGCCGTGCCCCTCAACCTTGGCTATGAGACCTTCGCTTGCAGCTGTCTCACTACCACGCCCCAACATTGCGGTCGCTGTTTCAGCATCAACGATCCCAGGCCGTATCAAGTTTACCAGAACGATACCAACAGTAACAGCAGCCAGTCCGCTGAATGTGTAGTAAAGAAAGGTTTTGAGGCCAATGCGACCAACTCCTTGTTCTGCGCCAAGATGCATCACTCCAGTAATGATTGAAGCGACAATTAACGGAACGATGAGCATCTTAAGCGCACTTAGGAAGAGATCACCAATGAATCGAGCGAAGCTGTTCCAGAAGCTGGGATCCTCCATCGCGGGCATAAGTACATAGGCACAGATGACTGATAGCGTTAGCGAGAGAGCTATTTGCCAATGCAATTTCCAGCGTAACGGGTTCATTACCGAGAATTTCAAAAAGCTAGTGTAAATGTCAATCTTGCAAAACGGTTGCAGCTAAGTCTTGCCAACGTTCTATGGAAAGCTCTTCAGGACGTACCGTTAGTTTAATTTCTGCAGCGACTAACTGTTCAAACCATTTGTATGCTTTGGGGTTTGAGTCGCTTTTGCAAAGAGAGCCGAGTTGCTTGCGTCGCCGTGTAAATATTCGGCGTACTAAATCACGATCAGTAACTGAGAAACGAACCGGGCACTCTTGCCGATCCAGACGCAATAAAACCGAATCAATTTTCGGCTCTGGATAAAAGCACTTTGCAGATACGAAATGTCGGCTGTGGATCGAATAGGCAGATTGCAAAAAAATGGAAATAGCACCAAACGCCTTAGTGCCGTTGCTCGCACAGTAGCGATCCGCAGCCTCCTTTTGGAGCATAAGCACCATACGCTGCGGAAGTGGCCCGGAGAGAACCGCATCCATCCAAGGCGTTGAAACTGCATACGGCAAATTCGCAACTACCTTAAAATTGAACTGTGACTGTTTTTGAGAAAGGCCTGCCCGCGGATGCTCCAGGCAATCACCTTCAGTTAGTTGCAAATTTGGAAATTCGGGGATCAAATTTTTTCGCAGATGTTCAGCAAGTGTAAAATCACGTTCAACTGCCCGGACATTAGCTCCCGTAGCCAAAAGCGCTCGGGTTAATACACCCAGCCCCGGACCAATTTCAACAATCACATCATCTGCCTCAACCTCGGCCATCTCAATCGACTTCCGGACAATATTGTCATCAACCAAAAAATTCTGCCCCAATTTTTTATTTGGGGAGTGATTCAGTTTATCAAGCAGTGATCGGGTCTCTTTGAACATTCAATTTTTCAAACTCTTAACTTCTTCCCCCTGGCATGGGCGGAGGGATTCGAACCCCCGACCCTCGGATTAGAAATCCGATGCTCTATCCAACTGAGCTACGCCCACAGAATATTCCAAATTGAAAGATTAATGAAGAAACGCTTTCCACTGCCAGTGCAATAAAAATTCTTTGGTCCGTGACGATGACGGTGTCATAGATTACGAAAATTAAGGTGTTACATTTTCATAAATGTATGCTTCGAAGTAGACTGCTTTCAAAATTCGGGCGTTCGGGATGCGGAATAGGCTCTGGTTAGGGGTAAGCGTATTTTTGGGTTGCAGGACTTTGCCAGATAAAAGAATGCAGAAGAATGCAAGTGCCGAAAAATTTTGTTCCAGAGCCATTTAAGTACCATGAAGAAGTAGATGTAAGGGTTGAAAGCCTGACAAATCTGGGTGTAGGAATTGGACGTATCGATGGTTGGGTAGTAATGGTTCCGTTTACGATTCCAGGGGAGCACGTCAGGGCGCGAATATACCGGAATTTTAAGACTTACTCAGAGGCTGATCTGATCGAAGTGCTTGAAGCGTCATCGGACCGGGTAGAGCCGCAGTGTAAAATCTTCAAAACTTGCGGCGGCTGTCAATATCAGCATGTTGGCTATGAGCGTCAGCTTGTAGAGAAATCCCGTCAGGTCGGCGATGTGATGCAAAAGCTAGGCGACATCAATCATCCGGTGCAGCCGACGAAAGGTTCACCGAAGATTTATTACTATCGTTCCAAGCTAACACCTCATTACAATCGACCGGCCAATGATGGTTCGCAACCGATCGGTTTTTTGCAACACGGACGGCGTAATCAGCTGGTTGATGTTGAGCAGTGTCCGATTGCAACTGAGGCAATTAATGAAGCATTGCCCGAAATGCGTAAAGCAGCACGTTTGTCAGGTGGTAAAAAGCGTCGCCAGCGTGGCGGCACGCTGTTGTTACGCGATGTGCTTGAAGGCGTGGTTTCCGATCCACAAACGATTGTATCTGAGCGTGTGAATGATCTAACGCTGCAATTCAAAGCAGGTGAATTTTTCCAGAACAATCCATCCATTCTGCCTCAAATGGTTGAGTATGTAATCCATCAGGCATTCGTCGAAGGAGTTCGTTTTTTAGTGGATGCGTACTGTGGGGTAGGGCTATTTGCCCTTTCAGCAGCAAAGCAGTTTGAGCAGGTTGCCGGTGTCGAGATTAGTGAGCCGGCAGTGCGTTGGGCTCAGGCCAATGCAAAAATAAGCGCTATTGACAATGTACGCTTTGTTATTGGCAAAGCAGAGGCGATCTTTAATGGCCTGAAGTTTTCTCCTGAAGCAACCGCAGTAGTGATTGATCCACCGCGTAAGGGCTGTGACGAAAGTTTTCGGCAGCAACTGATGCAGTTTTGCCCGCAGCGTATTGTCTACGTTTCTTGTGATCCTGCGACACAGGCACGCGACCTGAAGGAATTTGTTCAGTTCGGCTACGAAGTTATTAAAATTCAACCGTTTGATCTGTTCCCGCAAACGCGCCACATCGAGAACGTAGTTACGCTTGCATTGAATAGACCCCGAATACCAAGCGATGAATAGTTGATCAGACAGGAAGTTGTTCGAGCGATTGCACCGGTACTTTGGTGTTTTCCATTGGGTCGATAATGTAAATTTTGAATTTACAAGTGCTGCCAGTAATGTTGGCAAACTTATCCTGTACTCGTTCAACAGTGTTACAATCGCGGCTCAAATGCACCAAATAAATCTCTTTAATGGTAGAACAGCCGTCCAGACTTTTTATCATTTCGTAACAGGCTTTATTAGAAAGGTGCCCATGTCTGCCTCGAATACGCTGTTTTATTGACCAAGGTCGTTTAAGATCACTTTCCAGAAGTTGCTCATCATAATTGGCTTCCAGGACGAGTATTTCTACGGACTTGATGAAATCTTTGATGTACTCCGGGACATAACCAAGATCAGTGATCCATGCGAGACTGCATCGCGGCGAAATAAGGTCGTCTTCTTTGCCCCATTTAAAGAGGAAACCCACCGGATCATAGGCATCATGTGGAACAGTGAACGAATTAACTTCGACGTCGCGGAATTTAAACGCTGTCCCGGTTTGAAACAATTGCCAGTTGACCTGCTTGCTAAGTTTTTTTTGCACTGCTTCAGCTGTATCCCGATTGGCAAAAACAGGTAAATTAGCATGCTTTGAAAGCCCTCTAATGCCCTGAGCGTGGTCGCTGTGTTCATGCGTAAGAAAAACGGCATCGATTGTATTAATCGATACACCAATATCTGTCAGCATTTTCTCAATGCGTTTTCCTGAAAATCCGGCATCAATCAGTATTGTGCTGTTTTCGGTACGAACCAGAGCACAATTCCCACTGCTGCTGGAGCCAAGTATATGAAAAGCTGTCGACATCAAGGTAAGCGTCTAGCAACTTGATTATTTCAGGCAATGAATTTGTTGAATTACCGTTAGTTTTGTCCTGATCAACGAACTCAGCAACTGTAGCATTGAATATGTTGTTGTAGAATATTACGATCATGCTCGACAATTACCCAAGTCTGCCTGAGTTGAATTAGGTAATATGTCCTCTTCAACTAAAAAGATTCTTCTAGGTGTGAACGTAGATCACAGCGCTACCTTGCGTCAGGCAAGGTATCGCGATCATTTGCGTGACTACGGCAACGAGGTTGAACCCGATCCAGTGGCCTTTGCTCTATTGTGTGAATCAGCTGGCGCAGACGGTATTACCATACATCTGCGAGAAGATTGTCGTCATATCCAGGAAAGTGATGTGCGTCGAGCTCGGCAACAGATAAGCACGCGGTTGAATCTGGAAATGGCCTGTACGCAGGAAATGGTTGCATTCGCCCTTGAAATTAAGCCTGACTCAGTTTGTCTTGTACCCGAAAATCGGGAGGAAGTAACCACGGAAGGAGGACTGGATGTTGCTGGTCAGAAAGGTCGTGTCGGTGAAGTTGTTTCCGCAATGAACGATGCGGGCATCATGACCAGTCTTTTCATTGACCCAAATCCGGCGCAGATTAAGGCGTCCGCTGAACTGAAAGCGTCTTGTGTTGAGTTGCACACGGGAGCGTTTGCAAATACTTACTATACAGATGATCATGGAGCGAGCGAGCTGTCAGCGTTGCAAAAGGGCGCCGAACTGGCAAGTCAGTTGGGCTTGATTGTTAATGCCGGCCATGGAATCAATTACACGAATATAGTCGAAATACTCAAAGTCCCACATCTACACGAGTTGAATATCGGTCACTCAATTATTAGCCGTGCTCTGTTTGTTGGAATCCGTGAGGCAGTCGGTGAGATGAAAAACCACTTGAGTTAAGAATCTGTTCATGATCTTAGCGCTTAACTGCAAATTGAAATGTATCCAGTCCTAAGTTGTCGTGAGGCTGCCGAGTTGGAAGCCCGTATTCTAGAAGACGATGCTGCTGAGTGGGGGGCGATGCAAAAAGCAGGGGTAGGGATATTTAGGGCATTGTGTCAGGATTATCAGGAATTGTTTCCATTGCCTGAAGCTTTCAATCTGCTGGCCTTGGTCGGCAAAGGTCATAATGGTGGAGATGCTCTGATTGTGTGTTGGCAGATTTTGAAGGACTTTCCAGCTTCGCAAATAACACTTATCCTCACAGTAGGTGTTGACGAATTAAAGCCACTGGCGAAGCGCGCTTACGACTCGCTTGAAGCACATGTTGAAGTCCATCCTATCAAAGCAGACATGGGTGAAGGTGCGATTCAATCTATTTTGGGTAGGAGGGCGGGTTCCCATGGTTTTGATATTTGTATTGATGGCCTTCTGGGCATGTCATTCAAGCCGCCACTACGGCAGCCAATGGATACACTGATCCGTGCAGTCAATTCCTTTGATCCGATTCGACTGCGTGCAGCGGTGGATTTGCCAAGTGGGAAAGGTGATGCGTCGGACGAACTTTTTTTTCGGACAGACTTTACTTACGCAACTGGAATTCCCAAGGAGCCTCTTTTTAGCGAAAAATTTGACTGTGGCCGACTGCGAGTGCTTGATCTTGGGTTTTGTAAAGCTTCGGAATACGCCGCCTTTGAAAATCGGGATGCCGTCCTGGCAGGTGACACACTTAAGCCTGTACAGGTCTTGAGGCCGGCAAATGTTAATAAATACACTTACGGACATGTTTTTATTGTAGGTGGTTCTGCTACTATGCCGGGGGCGCTGCTCATGGCAGTTAAAGCTGCAGTGCGTTCAGGTGCTGGATTAGTCACGGCATTTGCGCCATGCTCTTGTGTGGCTGCGCTTGCTGCGCAAGTGCCAGAAGCAATGTGGGTGCCTTGTCCAGAGGAGAAAGATGGTTCGTTGAGCGCAGATGCAATAGATCTGTTTTTCGAACGATCAGATCGCGCGACAGCTGTTTTGATCGGCCCTGGGATGGGAAAGGGGAAGAGTGCCAAAGATTTAATCAGAAAGATTGTGGAGCAGGTTGAATTGCCAACAATATTGGATGCAGATGCTCTGCGTCAGGAAGTAGTTCAATCTATTCCAGACAAACGAAAGAGTGTAACCGCTCCTGTGATTTTGACACCGCACGCAGGTGAATTTGTGCGCATGGCGGAGCTTAAGACTAAAGATGTGTCTAATCGGGCACTAAGAGCATTTTGCCAGAAATTTAGAGTCACAACTGTTCTCAAAGGCCCGACAACGCGGATTTGTCGTGGCGATAGGATTTTATACAGCGTCCATGGTGGACCTGTTTTGTCACGTGGTGGCAGTGGCGATCTTTTGGCAGGTTTGATTGGCGGCATGGTTGCGCAGAAGCATCTTGATGTATTTGCAGCGGTTTCGTGCGCAACTAATTTACACGGGCTAGCTGCAGAAAGACTGGCAAGAAAAGAAGGGCAAGTTTGCGTTCATACCACGCAGTTGCTGGATTATTTGCCAGAAATTTTGCGCCACAACAGTTGCTAGACTTTTTAAAGATATGCCAATGAATACACATTCGAAAGCGCCCCCAACATTCGATCGTAACTTTTTAATCGAACTGGCAGGTGGGCTTATTTACAAGCAGGCAGAATCGCTGTTTGAGACAAGCGCGGTTACTTCGGTCGACTGGGAAAGTCCTGTTTTAAAAGGAGTGGTGGAAGTAGGTGGTGTACGCTATGAGCCGAAGCTTAATTTGCGATCCACCGTGTTTGTGCAAAACAATTGTAATTGCCCCGAGGGCCGTCGCCGAAAAATGTGTGCGCATACAATTGCGGTTGCGCTACACTATGAAGCGATGAAGCAGGAAAAAATTAACGCGGCAGTATTTCAGACGGCAGTTGCTCCTGAGACCGTCGAGCAACCGAAGCCAAAGAAAGTTACTTTAAACTCTGTAAAACTTGCTGCCGACGGTGACAAATTGCGAGTGCTTGCTTTTTTGCCGCCGAATCTGGAATCTGCAAGTCAGCAGGATGCAATTGTTGTCAAACTGGACGCTGCCGTCGGTCGGGAAATTTTGCCCCTTAATCAACTGAGTCCAACTCGGAATTACGCCGTCGCAGAATCTCATTTTTCTGCTTTGTTGTTGGTAGAGTCTTGGTGTGGTGGCAAGTTAGCTAGTCTGTTACAGCTGACTGGAAAACGTCTAAAGCAGCTTTTATCTGCATTGATTGGTGAGCCAGTCGTCTATTGGGTAAAGCAACCCAATGCGCCAATTCAATGGCAGGATGATAAACTTCCGGAGGTGCATGTATTTCTGCCGGAAACGGATGGTTCGGAAGATACTGAAGACGAACCAGAGATGCCCGCTGCGATTGCTAAAGAGGTAACTGTGAGAGCAATGTCGTCAATTCGTGAAAAAGCAAAGCCCAACCCAAGGCGCATTGCCGAAGCAAAAGCACGGGAAACCTGGAAAATAAAACCTGGAGATTATCCGGCTGCAAGCGGGGTGGCGGATTCAATGAACTCGTTTTCGGAAGATGCAATCGTTGTAGATGGGTCAACCAACTTTCTTGCAGTTCGTTTGCCTTCCCACGATGATACGACCCGACCTTTACGAGAGCGCTTGAAAGTAGAGGGGTTTGTACTGGAGCCCTCTAATCGTAAATGGTGGTTGCGCGATCGACACAAAACCTTGAATTTCTTGGCGGCGCATTGGAAAGAGCTGGAGGAGCAGTGGCATGCCCAGTTTACTGATAGCTTCAAAACCAAATTTGCGCATATTAAGCTCTCCAGCCTGGAAATTGAAACTCAGGAAGATGCGGGCCAGTTTGTTTTGAACATCAAGCTCAGCAAAGAGAGTGACGATACAGACTTGCGTCGCGCTATCGCATCCGGACGCAGTTATGTGGAAAATGATGAGGGAACCGAGCAGATTACACTTCTGGACAGCGCCTCCGTTGATCAATTACACGCGATTGAACGGGCGGTAAGCGGGCAGGCAGATCGTCCATTTACACCAACGTTTTCAAAGCGTCTGCATACTCAGGATCTAGTAGACGCCGAGGACTTGCTGGACGAGCTTGTTGAAGGCTGGCAACCACCACAATCGTGGCAGTCCCGTAGTCGTGCATTGAAGCAAGTTGGCGCGTTGGAAGCAGCTCCGGTTCGAGCAGAGTTTGATAGCATTTTACGCACTTATCAACGCATCGGTGTTGCCTGGTTGTGGCACCTATATCGCCATGAACTGGGCGGAATACTTGCAGACGAAATGGGGCTTGGTAAGACCCTTCAGGCACTTGCTTTGATTGAATGTATCAATGCCGCAGCTGAAGAAGTAGGGCCTGCCTTGGTAATTTGTCCGGCCAGCTTGGTAGAGAACTGGGCGCGTGAAGCAGAACGTTTCGTTCCCAGTCTAAGCGTGATCAAACATCACGGGACAAAGCGCTCAAAAGACCTGATTGTTTTAGAAGAAGCCAATGTAGTTATTACCTCCTACGGCACCTTGCGCCAGGATATCGAAGTACTATCGATTCTGGAATGGTCGATAATTATCGGCGACGAAGCGCAACACATTAAAAACCGACGGTCGCAGAATGCCAAGTCACTTACACGTCTGAAGGGCAAGGGACGTTTTTTGCTGACTGGCACACCTGTCGAGAATTCACTGGACGATCTGCTTTCGCTTTTCTCATTTTTGATGCCAGGATATCTTACCGGCGCCACCGGCAAGCTTTCACAGGAAGACCGAGCTTGGCACTCAAGACGTCAGACTCAACGTGCAGCAGCATATATTCTACGAAGAACTAAAAAAGAAGTAGCTCCGGAATTACCTGAAAAGATTGAAAAAGTCTTTTTCTGTGAATTCGGTTCGAATCAAATGCGTTTTTATCAGGACACTCTGGAAAAAACCCGTCGTGAGATTTTTGATATGGAAATGGCGGGCGCCAATGCCGGACGAGTGCAATTTGCCGCTTTTAAGGAGTTGCTGCGTTTGCGGCAAGTGTGCGCTGATCCACGTATTCTTGATGAGACTTTTCCGGCAGCTGATTCCGCGAAGCTCGCTGCATTTGGTGAATTGCTGGATGAGTGTTTGGATGCCGGAAGTCGCATACTGGTATTTTCCTCCTTTGTTTCGGCGCTCAAGCTTCTCGCTCAGTATTTAAAAGAACAAGGGCATACCTTTTGTTATTTGGATGGTCAGACAAAAAACCGGCTGGCTTTATGTGATCAGTTTAATGAAGACGCGAGCATTCCGGTCTTTTTGATTTCGTTGAAGGCTGGTGGTACTGGTCTGAATCTTACTGGCGCCGATACAGTTGTGCACTTTGATCCTTGGTGGAACCCTGCGGCAGAGGCACAGGCGAGCGATCGTGCGCATCGAATCGGACAGGAAAGAGTGGTCACCAGCATAAAGCTAATAGCCGCAAACACTGTTGAAGAGAAAGTGCTTGAATTGCAGGCAAAGAAAGCAGAGTTGCTCAAGGAGCTATTTGAGGAAAGTGAGGCTGCGAATGCAAAGGTCAGCTTGGACGATATCAAGAATTTGCTTGAGTAAAAAAGCTTAAATGGAAGCCAGCTTCTGGCTAATACCTATTAGTGGTATCATACCATGTTTGAAAGGGTTTGAAGATGTTGAGTCAAAATCGAAGTCGTTATCGCACTGAGCTCGCGACAGCCAAGTCAAAAAGATCTTCAGTTAAACTAACATAAGTGCTGGCGTTTCCAGCACTTCCTTAAGCATCTGCAAGTATTGCGCGCCCACTGCGCCATCAATGGTGCGGTGGTCTCCGGAAAGTCCAACTTTCATCATTTGTCCGATTACGATCTCATCGTGATCGTTGACAATCGGTTTTTTGATCGTGGCGCCAACACTGAGAATGGCTGCATTATTCGGGTTAATAATACCGTAAAAATCGGAAATGCCGAACATGCCGAGGTTGGTAACCGTCAGGGTAGATCCACTCATTTCATCTGGTGTCAATTTTTTATTACGCGCCTTTTTGATCAGAGTCTTTGCCTCTGCACTTATAGCGCGTAGCCTCTTCGTCTCTGCGGCACGAATTACCGGGGTAACCAGTCCGTCTTCGATGGCTACTCCAAATGCGAGGTGGACATTTCCGTGCTGCTTTATGATTTCGCCCTCCCATGAACGATTGATTGCTGGCACACGAATAGCAGCAGCAGCGGCGGCTTTGAGAGTAAGATCATTTACAGAAAACTTTATGCCGCCTTGTTCGGGTGGAAGATCAGCAAGCTTTGCATTAAGGTCTTCACGGAATTTGGCAAGTGGTGCGCCATCTACTTCAATCTGAAGGTAAAAATGAGGCGCCTGCGTTTTAGAAGCCACCAACGCTTTACCAATGCTTTTGCGCATGTTGGTGACAGGTATGTCGAGCGCTTCAAGTGTCGCTGCAGGAGACGTTTGATTCTGAGTCGTGCGAACATCTACTGAAGAGGCCGAATGATCCTTCTGTTTGCCAATTACGTCTTCTTTAACAATACGTCCACCAGGCCCGGAACCTTGTATTGTTGACAAGTCGATCCCTTCGGAAGCCGCGATTTTTTTAGCAAGTGGAGACGCTTTTATGCGTCTGCTTCCACTATCTTTAAGTGTGGCCTCGGTCGTCTCCGTTACAGAATGTGAAGCGTTTCCACCATCTTTGGCATTCTCGGTTTCCTCATTAGACGCCTTCTCTTTCTCTGCCTCTTCGGATTTCGAGGTACTACCGCCATTCGAACTACCCCCCTCAGGCGCCTTTTCTCCTTTCTCACCTATAGCAGCGATTGGAGCGCCCACGTCGACTTCGTCACCTTCATTGCAGTAGCACTTCAACAGAATGCCATCATCAAAGCATTCTACCTCCATGGTGGCCTTGTCTGTTTCGATTTCAGCGATCATATCACCGTTTGTGACAGAGTCGCCTTCATTTTTTAGCCAGCGGACCAAGGTACCGGTAGTCATTGTATCGCTGAGCTTGGGCATGTCGATAATTGTGGCCATAGATTTTTAGAGGAAGTCAGAAGGTTAGAAATCAGGAATTTGAAGAGGGTGAGTGACTATTTGTCGAAGATTTTCAATGCAGATTCGATGATGCGCTCTTCATTGGGAATTTGCCAGTCTTCGAGTTGTTTTGAATAAATTTGAGGTGCATCAATTGCGGAAACACGGTGAATTGGAGCGTCCAAATAATCAAATGCCTTGAACTGAATAAGATGCGAGATTTGAGCATCTACGCCGCAGTAGGGTTTGTTTTCTTCGACGAGAAGGGCGCGGTTGGTCTTTTTCACCGAGTTCAGAATGGTTGTTTCATCCAGTGGACGTATCGAACGTAAATCGACAACTTCCGCGTCAATGCCATGCTGTTCCTTTAAAATTTCAGCAGCTTTCAAAGAGATCATGGAGCAGCGACCATGTGAAACAATGGTCAAATCAGTACCTTCTTTGAGAACATTAGCAACACCGAGTTCCACGATATATTCTTCCTCAGGTACTTCCCATTTTTCGCCATAGAGAAGGGTATTTTCCATTACGAAAACTGGATCGTTGTCTCGAATGGCAGCCTTCATTAAACCTTTCGCGTCGTAGGCGTTTGAAGGACAAACGACCTTCAGCCCAGGATGGTTGGCAATCATGTTTTCAGGAGTATGCGAATGAGTTGCGCCTACATTGGTGCCGCCGTTGGCTGGGCCACGAACAACGATGGGCACGTTCATGAGTCCGCCGGACATGTAACGACAAAAGGAAGCGTTATTAAATAGCTGGTCAATTGCCACATAGCTAAAGGACATAAACATGAGCTCTACAACCGGGCGTATTCCCAACATGGAAGCGCCAATCGCGAGTCCGGAGAACGCGGCTTCTGAAATAGGCGCATCAATCAGGCGCTTGTCGCCGTGCTTTTCCCAAAGTCCTTCAGTTACTTTGTAAGCGCCATTATATTGCGCGACTTCTTCGCCAATAATACAGACGTTTTCGTCACGCTGGATTTCTTCATCAAGCGCCTGTTTAAGCGCCTCGCGGTAAGTTATGAGTGGCATTTGTTAAGGGAGTTAGAAATTAGGAATCGGAAGTTAGTATCAGTCATTAAAGAAATAGGCGCCTTTCAGCTTGTTGTCTTTATCGTTGTCGACTTCCCAGTAAACATCGGTCTGAATTTCTTCACGTGGAGCAACGGGACTTTCCTCAGCAAACTGGGCTGCATTCTCTGCTTCTTCCTTCTTTTCGCTATCTATTTTTTTTGCCTGGTTTTCTGTTAGTGTACCCTCATCAATAAGGTGTTTTTTAAGAATATTTATCGGATCTTTGTTTTGCTTGTATTCCTCAATTTCTTCTTTGGTACGGTATTTTTCATGATTGGCGTCTGCAACTGAATGACCGCGGTAGCGATAGGTTTGGATTTCCAACAAGAAAGGCTTTAATTCTTTGCGAGCCCGAGTCATCGCACGATTAGCGACTTCGCGGACCTCGAAAACATCGTGACCGTCACAGACCTCCCACTCGATGCCGAACCCTTCGGCACGGCTGGCAAGACTTTCATTTGCTGAAGAGCGTTTTAGACTGGTTCCCATTGAATAACCATTGTTTTCAATTACAAAAACTGCGGGAATATTCCAGAGGGAGACCAGGTTGAGTGTTTCCATGAAAGCTCCCTGGTTCACAGCGCCATCACCCATAAATGTTACAGAGCAGCCCTTCAAGCCTTTGTACTTAAGTGCGAAGGCGAGTCCTGCTCCGAGTGGTGTTTGTCCGGCAACGATACCGTGTCCACCCCAATAACGCTTCTCTGGTGCAAAAAAGTGCATGGAGCCGCCTTTGCCTTTGGAACAACCGGTTTCTTTACCGTACATTTCAGCCATACATTCGTTCATCGACATTCCAACTGCCAACGCATGTCCATGATCTCGGTAAGCAGTGATGATGTGATCGTTCTCTTCCATTAAGGAAACAATGCCGGCCGCGACCGCTTCCTGTCCGATATAAAGATGTAGGAATCCTCCAATTTTGCCTTGATTGTAGGCGCGGAGCGAGCGTTCTTCAAAGCGCCGGATGCCGACAATTGTTCGATAAAGCTCAATTTTCTCTTCTTTTGAGAGCTTCTTATTAATCGGTTTGGTGAGAAAATTCTTGGGTTTCCTCGATTTAGTTGCGGATGATTTTTTAGT
>CAZUYZ010000137.1:0-18855 GCA_964624365.1 uncultured Puniceicoccaceae bacterium | reverse complement strand
AGGTCAATGCAACCGATCAGATCATAGCCGATGTGGTTGATGCGATTACGATTGAAGGATTATTGCAGGCGCAATCATTGATTGACCTTTATACGCAAGCCGAGCTCATCTTGGGCACAGCAGCCGTACTGAGTGGCCTATCCGGCAACGACGCGACCTTTATCCGTCTGGATGCATTCAAGGTGCTTAGTGAAGCCGCGGGCAGCCAGGTAAATGGAGTCACTGAACTGCGGATCACCGAATCGATAGCGAATCTGGAATGGGATGTGCATGGCAGCACAACCTGGATGCACGTGGAGAACAACGACAGTCTGCTGGCATTGTTACTGGATGGGGAATCAGTACTGCTGGTTAGCGACACAGCGCTATTAGGCGAGTCACAAGGAGCAGCATACAGCCTTGCCGATCCAAGCGGTACAGGCGAAGCAACCGGAGTATTCCTGTACGCATTGACCGTTGAAGTGGTAACCGATCTAGGTGACGGCAAGGAAACCATTCACTATACTGCGGAGCTATTGACAAACAGCACGTTGACGGGAGTCGAGCCAGTAAGTGAATTTGACAACATTGTGAGCGTCACCAGCGCAGAAGCATTGGATCACGTTGATGGCTTGCTAGGAGTAGAGATGAACCTGGTCGAGATTGATGCAACGGAAGTGGTGGACTACCAGCAGGCACTGTACTCACTGCTGACCCGGAATGCAGGTTAGGTTTTGCAAGGATTATTTAAAACTTGTCTTTGTAGTTACAGCGCTCAGTCGCCGTATGATTTCGCAGAACGCCGAGGCGGCTAAACAATTGTGAGTTTTATCATATATTAGCGAGACGTAATTGCCGAGTAATTTTAAATTAGTTTTTTTTATAGATATTATCTTGGATGCTTTCCTTTTTGACAAAGAATTTAGTCAGTATTTTCTGCGATACTGTTTCGGTTGTCTAAATGATTTTCAGAGATAGAGTTCACCAGTCCCAGTTCGAGTTAGAACCTCTGGAGCCGAGGATAATGTTATCCGCAGAAGGAACTTCTGCTGTTGCCCAAAATGCACCGGTTTCGCAAGTTGTTTATGTTGAATCAGACGACCAAGATACTTTGAGCCATGACGTTTACGATCTAAGTTTAAAGCTGAATAACACTCCAAATATTACTTCGTTGTTTTCAGATGGTAGCGAAGCAGAGCATATTCCGAGTGAAAAAAAGAACTTAGAGTCTAATGAAGTTTCTTCTGAAAAAGTCACTCAAAGTGTAAATTTTGATGCCAAGCCTGTTGGCCAAAGATCCAGCATTGCATCGGAAAATACCAGCAATACTTTAAACAACATTGTTTTTCAGTTAAGTGAATTACTAAAGTCACCGGAAGGAAGACCAATCGCAGAGTTATATCTTGAATCAAATCACCTTTATATTCGCATGGTCAGCGATGATTCCTCTATCGGAATTGGCGATGTTGCTTCAGCAGATGTAACTATTTCCCAGGAAGCATTGTCTCAGTTCGAGGCCTTCGAAAGTGTAACCATAGGAAACAAAAATGGTAGTCACATCATCAACATTGGTGGAGAAGCAGAAACATCTGTTTATTTTAATACCCATCTAATTCTAATGACACCTGCAGCAGGAGGTGAAATAAGTATAGATAGTCAATTGATGGGTGGTGAAAAAGCGGCACTTACAATAGTTGGTTCCGGCAATACAACCACTATCAACTCGGATGTCATACTTTCTGGAGATATTAATTACACTGACAGTCTGATTATTGTAGGTGACCGTAGAATCGAATCAACGGATGGAAGTATAACACTAACCACAGGAAACACTATTTCGGGCGATAACGATGGAGTAGCAGACAATCTTACACTTGTAGCAGATGAGAGCATTTCCATATTCGGAGACATTGGTGGAAGTGATCTGACAGATTTGACGTTTTTGTCAGAAAACTCACTTACGATTGGTGCAGATGTAACCATTGCGGTTGCTGGCGACATCATCTTCGAGAATTCAATCACGGACGCTTCTGAGATAGCAGATGCAGGTGATGTTAACAATAAAGTCGGTCAAATTATAATCAACGGATCCATTACAACACCAGGTTCGTTGACTGTGCTTTCAGAAGTAGTGAGCAACATCAATGTAAATGACTTTAATTTACTCAATCTAACTCTGAGTGCTACTTTGGATACTAGTGTGGTTTTGGCTGCTGACTCATCTTTGTTGGCAAATAACATTTCGATTGTTAGTCAAACCTCAGGCGTTGTTTCAGCGACAAACTCTTTCAATTTTCTACTCGGTTCAGCGATCAATGAATTCATTGAAAATGCGACTGTTTCCATAGCAAGCGGAGCAATCATAGATGCTGATTCAGTAAGCATACTAGCTGAAACAGCCACGGATTATACTACTATCGCTCGCAATGCTTTAAATAATGTGTCAGGTACTACAGAAATTTTTGCAGATGGCGCTGTTTTGACTTCAGCTGTTGGTGGACTGGAAGCGATTGCTATAGATAGTTCTTTGTTAAATGCATTATCTCCCGAGTTCGAAATGGACATAAGTGCGGAATCTTCTCCGATCGCTGTGGGTACTGCAGTTGCCAGAAATCAACTGGATCGGAACGTTTGGGTTATATTTACTGATACAATCGTAACTGCCGCGATGGGAACAGTTTCTTTACAGGCGAATCGTCTGGTTCAAGTGAATTCTGATACAGAAGCTCTTTCGTTGGTTGCGAACGACACTCTGGATGCAGGCTTTTCACTTTCAGTTGGAGGCAGTTATACTTCAAACACACTACTTGGGCAAGTTGAAACTGTAGTCAACCGAGGAAGTATTGAAGCAACAGAAGGAGCCAATGTACTATTAGACGCGAGTGATGATGCTATCATGAATGCCACATCTGCTATGAGCGTTGAATCACAGGTCGATGATCCGGGTATTTCAGCTGGAGCTGTGATTGCATTCAACTCAATCGGATGGAATCCACCAAATCTGCTGTTGGCAACAGTTGATGCTTTGATTGGGACAACTCATGGCGAAGAACAGTCAGCCAATTCAACTGTAAGCATGAATGATACCATCATTAATGTTTCGGGAACTCTAAGCTTATTTGCAGATACTGCGGCACAATTAACGGCCTCAACAACTCATTCAGCAGTGTCAAATGGCGCTGCCAGTGCGAGTTTCATTCTCGCTAGTAACCTTGTAAGCAGTTCTGCTGAAGCGTTTATTATTTACCCTACAATAACAGAAACTATTTCTGTAAATGTCTTGAATGTGAATGCGTATAACAACGCAAATATAAATTCAAGTACAAGTCTTGTTTCCTCAACTGTCGGATCAGTCGCAATCGGTGGATTGGTTACACGAAACGATCTTCGCAGTGACGTGGCTGCTTATTTGGATGGTTTGCCTCTCATTTCCTCAGGCGATATTGTTGTGAATGCAACAAACGTTGGAACACTTTCTGCTCAGGATAATAGCAAAGTAAGTTCTTTGGAATCAGCAAGTGCTACTGAAGAAGAAGTATCATCAGGTCTGGCGCTCAATGCGCTGATCGCAACCAATTATGTCAAGGGCGTAACAGACGCCTACATCATCGATAGTGCAATCACAACAACCGAGGGCGGTGTGACTGTCTCCGGCACCAACAGCGCGACGATTGACGCGGTGGTGACCGGTGTCATGAGCGCGGCAGAGGGCACTGCGGTGGGACTGGTACTGGCATTTAACACGGTGGGCTGGGAAGCACAGAACTTCCTGTTCAGCGCCGTGGACACTTTGATTGGCGACACGGCAATCGGCACCGCCGATCCCGCCTCAGCAATTGCTCGCATCGAAGACACGCCGCTGAATGTAGCCGGTGTCGTGAGCGTGACTGCCGACTCTGCAGCACAGTCCAATGGCGCGGTGAGCAATGAAGCCGCTTCAGAAGCTTCGGCGAGTGTGGGCGTGGTGCTGGCGAGCAATTTAGCCAACAGCAATGCGCAGGCATTCATTACATATGCAGATTCGCAGTTGGATATAAGTGTGGGTGGCATGGCCATCAGCGCGACCAATAACTCGAGCATCGCCGCGAGCACAAGTGTAGTCTCTTCGGGCGCAGGATCGGTCGCTGTGGGCGCATTGATTTCGCGCAATGATGCACAAGGCGATGTGGATGCGTACTTCAGCAACTTTACCGTAGAATCAGTGGGTGATATATCCGTGACTGCGGAAAATGCGGCGAGCATTACTGCCAATGACAGCAGTCAGGTGAGCTTGCTGGCGTCAACCGAAGAAGAAACCACCGATACAAGTGACACTGGAACAGGTACGACTGGTAGCAGCGCTGGAAAGCAAAAATCGGGCGGTGTTGCCGTAAATGCGATTATTGCGTCCAACTACGTGAAAGGCATAACAGATGCCTATGTCATTGATAGCAGTTTAACCACTGATGTTGGCGGATTGAATGTAAGCGCAAATAATAGTGCAAGCATTGATGCGACCGTTAGTGGAATAATGAAATCAGAAAGCGGAACCGCCGTCGGACTTGTCCTGGCTTTCAATATTGTTGGCTGGGAGGCACAGAACTATTTGTTTGCAACAATTGATGCTTTGATTGGAGACAGTCTGTTAGGCACGGAGGATCCTGCTTCTTCGATAGCAAGAATTACTGATGTAGAGTTCGATGTAGCAGGTGCAGTTGCTTTGTATGCAGAAAATGCTGCACAAATAAAAGCATCTGTTGAGAATGATGGCTCTACCATCTCGGCACCTGCTTCTTCAACTACAGACTCAACTAGCACAACAGGAAGTGGTTCATCTGGTTCTAACTCCAGTTCCAGTTCGGTTAGTGCTGTCATTATTATTACGAGCAATCTGGTAAGCAGTCAGACTGAGGCTTACTTAAAGTATACGGACGAAGGACCGCAGGTAACCGTTGGAAGTCTGAGTATTAGCGCCAAAGATTCTTCAGGTATTGATGCTTCGACAAAAGTGGGTTCTTCAAGTGAATCGACAGGTTCGAAATCAGTTGCTGTCGGTGCACTGATCGTACGTAATGACGTAAGAAACAATGTTCTATCGTACATAGACAATGTGACTCTGGCGGCAGTTGGTGATATTGCGCTCTATGTCGATAGCAGTTCCAGCATTACCGCAAATGATAACAGTGTGGTCAGCGCTTCTGTTTCGAATGATACTTCGACAACAGGTACACAGTCGACGGGCTCGACCGGAAAGAATAAACCTTCAGGTCTTGCGGTAAATGCACTGATTGCTACGAATCTGGTTTTGGGTAAGGCAAATGCCTATATTTTGAATAGTAATGTCATCACTACTGAAGGTGGGCTTATCATCGAGGTGAAGAATACATCAACGATTGATGCGATGGTTAAAAGCTCTACTGAGACTTCAAACGGAGCAGCGATTGGATTGGTTTTGGCCTTCAACAGTATTGGATGGGAAGCTCAAAATGTACTCTTTAATACGATTGATGCCTTACTGGGTATCGATATTGGTGATCAGGATCCAGTTGCAGTATTGGCCTCGGTGATAGACAGTAACTTGGATATTGCCGGGAATGTAAATATCATGGCCAACAATCTATCCGCATTGACTGCACGGGTGAGTAATTTGTCCGCGTCGGAGACGACAGGTGGAACAAGTGGTGGAACTGGAAGTTCAGGGCCTTCAGCGACCGGAGCCGGTGTTATTATCGTGAGCAATAAAGTAAGCAGTGAAGGCAAGGTCTACATTACAAATATAAACACAGCATCAACCGTCATTATCGGAGGCATGGCGACTTTGATAGCAAGCAATGAATCTTTGATCAATGCGACGAATCTCATTGATGTATCTGCGACTTCGGAGTCCGGTAACAAGACTGCGGTTGGCGGAATGATCGTCCGCAATGACCTGCGAAGCGATACGGAGGCTTATCTGATGAGTGCGGACGTTACAACTGCGGGAGATTTACTCATTCGTGCGCTGGATAATACCAATATCACTGCAAGTGATATCAGCAAGGTGAAGACATCGAGCGGAAAAAGCCCATTGGATCAGCCTTCTTCGGAAGGATCGAGCGGTGGCTCTCAATCCAGAGATCGTTCACTGGCGATCAACGCAGTTATCGCGACCAATGCGATTCAAAGCAAAGCCAATGCATATGTAATAGATAGTATTGTTGAAACTCTCCTTGCCGCAAACTTTACACTGGATGCGCAAAACACCTCTTTATTGAATGCTACAATTGAGACCGAAGTTGAGTCGGATGGAACTCCCGTTGGTGTTATCCTGGCCTTCAACACCATTGGTCTGGATGCTCAAAATATACTATTCAACACGATCGATGCATTGTTGGGAACTGGCATTGCAACAGAGATTCCTGCGGAAACCAAGGCCTATACGCGCAATACTGATTTAAGCATTGCTGGTAGTTTGCAAATAACAGCAATTTCACAGGCAGATATTTTAGCCAGAATCGCAAATTCGGCGACCTCATTGTCGACCAGTCAGGGCGAAAATCAGTCGATTAGTATCGCGCCTGTAATCGCGATGAATAAAGTCAGCACCGATGTACAGGCTTTTCTTGGATTTACTGACAGTTTGATTGTAACAGGAGCCGATCTAGTTGTAGAAGCAGTGGACGCTTCAAGCATCCACTCAGAGGTAAGTGCTAGTTCATTGGCCATTGCAGCAGGGGTTAAGAAGTCCACTTCAATTTCGGTTGGCTTCACGTTAGCACGCAATGAAATAAATGCCAATACACAGGCATTTTTGCAGAATGCGGGCTCCGCGGCTTCTCCGGCTCAAATATCTGAAAATTTGATTGTGAGATCGTTCCAGACCGCAGTGATTGATGCGACCACAACCGCTAGCGCCGTAGCTGTTGCAGCAAGCGGACAAGACAGTCCTGCAGTCAGTGGCGGTGGCGCCTTATCCTTTAATACGATATTGGGTAAGAATAATGCATTTATACTCGATAGCGAAATTCAAGCGAACACTGTAGAAGTCGAAGCCGATAATATCGCTGCGGTAGATGCAGTTGTAGAAACTTTAGCAGTTGCCATCGCTATCGCTGGTAAGAAAGCAACCGGTGTGGCTCTTGGACTTGCACTGGCTCGCAATTTCATTGGCTGGCGCTCAGGCAACCGCGAAGAAACATATACAAACGAAGATTTGCCAACGAGTCTTCTCAAGGGAGACATCATTAAAATCATCAATGGACCAATGGTGGGTGATTTCTATGAATATATCGGACCTGACTTGGGTGCAGACGATGACATTGAGTTAGGTTCTCAAAACTACAGTGATCGCACACTCTGGAAACAGGCAAACTTGGAGAGTAATGCCGCTGAAGTAATGGCATACATACAGGATTCAGGAATTGTTGCCAATGGAGGCCTAACGTTAACATCACAAGCGAATCAGGTAATCGACGCTCAGATTCTGGCAGGTTCGGTAGCGATTGGAGCTGCAGGCAAGGAAGGTCTATCCGTTAGCGTTGGAGGGGTTTACGCAGAAAATCGAATAAAGAACGATGTAAAAGCATACATCGACGGCGATAGTGAAAGTGGAATTACTGCTGATGAGGTCAGTCTGATTGCCGATGACTTTTCTGCGATTGCATCCCGTGCCGGAGCCGCATCGGTAGCTGCATCCTTAGCAGGTCAAAAAAGTACAGCAGTGTCGATTGGTCTGGCCATTGCGATTAATGAAATAACCAGCGTGGTTGAAGCCTATGTTGAAAATGCCGATACTGGCATCATTACTAGCACTGGACAGATAAGTATCAGTGCAACGTCACCACGAAGTCCGCCGCTGTTTGATTTCGATCTCTCCGCAGTTGGGTTAAGCATCGACGATCTCAATGATGCAGCCATTGCGGATCGTGATGAAGGTGATACGGATATAAACGAAGCAGAAGTCGACGCGGAAGGAGATGCCCAGATTCTGGATCAAATAAAAGCCGAATTTTCTGCTCAAAATATTGATCTCAGTAGTTCCGGAAGTCTGCGAGCAAATTGGACTTATACTACAGGTGATGGAGTTGTAGATCTTACAACAGATGATACAGTCCGGTTGGAAAATAATTACGAAAACGGCGGAACGGGCGGACGCGTGTACCGCTTCCTCCTTGACGATGGTTCGGTAGATATTGATATTGAAGATTATGATAATACGGCACGTTGGGAGCTGATTGATACCGAACTGCAATTATCCCTATTGGATGAAGGAGAAGGTTGGGTGCTGGCTACAGGAGATGGAACGAGTTATCGCCTGACCGAACGAAATGGTCGCATCGAAGCTACCGAAATAAGTATTAATGCAGTTGCCACTGCTGCTTCCGTGGGCGCCGCTATTGGTGGTGAGCGTGGCATTGCCGTTAGTGGAGGTGGCGCGGTTTCATTGAACAGTATACAAACTCGAGTCAATGCATATGTCAGCAACAGTACGGTACAAAGCGCTGGAGCCGTTCTGCTCAATGCACAGAATGACTCTGAAATCAGTGCTACTGTGCTTGCCGCATCTTTGGCGCTTGGTGTCGGCGGCAAGACCGGAATAGGTCTTTCCATCGGTGTTGCCGTGGCCCGGAACTTTATCGGCTATGATTTGACCGGTAATGATACTACCAGTGAAGTCCGCGCGTATAGCATCGATTCATCCATCAGCGCTAACGACGCTCTAAGCCTGAAATCCACTGCAAATCAACGTATCAGCGCTCTGGTCTTCGCAGGGTCGGCGGCAGTCGCAGCAGCCGGTAAGACCGGGGTCGCGCTCAGCGGAGCAGGTGTCTGGGCGGAAAATCGCATCAGCGTCGATATTCTCTCTTCGATTGATGGCGACGGGGTTAACGGTATTTCTGCTTCATTGGTTGATCTGCATGCCAGAGACATTTCTGATATTTCATCGGTTGCCGCGGCCGCATCTTTGGCTGCAGCGCTCGCCGGCAAGACTGGAATTGCGCTTTCAGTGGGTGTTTCACTGGCTTTCAATAGTATCGATAATTCAACGAAGGCATCCATCCTCAATGCAGACCAGGGAGTCACCAGTACATCGGGCAGCATTACGATTGAGGCAAATAGCGACTCCAGAATATATGGTATCTCAGCTGCTGCTTCGCTCGCAGCAGCGCTTGCAGGACAAACGGCAGTTGCTGTCAGTGGAGCAGGTTCGGACGCCAAGAATATCATTCTTTCAGGAACTCAAGCCTATGCTGAAGACAGTATTCTCGACAGTGCCGGAGACATTATTATGGATGCAATCAATGCATCCATAATCAGAGCAATCAACCTGAGCGCCTCAGTTTCAGCGGCAGTTGGTGGCAGCAATGGCGTCGGTTTGTCGATTGGCGTATCGGTGGCCAGAAACTATATTGGCTTTAATGACAATTCTTTAGAGGAATACGACTATTCAACCGGAGGTGAAGAGCCGGATATTGTCGAGAAGGGCGATCGGGTACGCATTGATTTTGGCGCTCGTGCTGGTGATGTCTTTGAGTATATTTTTGATACACCTTTACTGAATCCCGGTGGTGATGACAATTTCCTGGCAAGTCTGGATTATTCTTTCAGAGACATTTGGCAGCTTGTCAGTACGACAAACGAATCAGCTCCTATTCATGCGTACTCGCGTAACAGCAGTATGAGCGCGGCTGGTATGATTCGCCATAATGCGGATTCAGAGCAGTCGATCAAGACGCAAGTGATTTCCGGTTCAGTCGCTTTCTCTGTTGCTGGTAATGCAGGTGCGGCTTTGAGTGGCGCGGGTGTATCAGTCGAAAATTTAATATCGGTCGATGTCGCTGCCTTTGTGGACGGTGACGGAGAGAGCGGTATTCAGGCAACCAGCATTGAAATAACGGCAGAGGACGAGTCGAGCATCTCAGCCATTGCCGGAGCTGCTTCGGTCGCAGCAGTGCTGGCTGGCACCGCCGGGGTGTCTCTCTCAGTTGGTATTTCACTGAGCTATAACCAGATTGAGAACGATGTAAGCGCTTACATCGTCGATGCCGATCAGGTAGTTACATCGACCGGAGATGTAACGATTCTGGCAAGTGCAAAGGCTCAGGAACTGTTTGATCTGACAACAGTATCGGCTGATGAACTGAATGATCTGGCAGCAATTGACCCGGACGATCTTAGAACTTCCGGAATCAATGAACAGGAAATCGATGAAAACGGAGATGCTGCAATCAAGGCAAAACTGATCAGCTTCTTTAATGCCAGAGGCGAGACATTAACGGAAACAAGCGTGCTGGTTACGCTGACCGAAAGTAATCTGTGGGTATTGGCTGCCGAAAGTGGACTGACCTATTTTATCGAAAACAAAGGTGATCGCATCATTGTTTCCGGCTCTTCCATCAGTGGCACCGGGTTTGCCGCTTCCCTTGGAATTGGAGTGGCTGGTACAGCTGGCATTGCCGTTAGTGGCGCCGGGGCGATGATTCGCAACATTGTACTTAACGATACCAATGCTTACATAGAAAACAGCACCATAATCAGCGCCGCAGATGTTCTTCTCAATGCCGTGTCCACCTCAACGATTGCTTCGATCGTCGCATCACTCTCGCTTGCTGTCGGAGCTGGTGGTAGTGCGGGAGCAGGTCTGTCGATCGGATTTTCACTGGCAGAGAATTATATCGGTTATAATGTTTTTGGAGACAGTATTGGCGCCGGGGTACGCGCTTATATCGTAAATTCAAACATTGATGCAGCGGGTGCGCTTTCCCAGAATGCAATTGCCAATCAGAAGATTAGCGCGCTGGTCGTGTCGGCCTCCGGCGCTGTTGGCGCAGGTGGCGGTTTGGGTGGCGCTGCCAGCGGTTCCGGAGTAAAGGCTCTGAATCAGATAAATGTGCAAGTGCAGTCCTACATCAGCGATGACGGGGATGCAACGATTTCTGCGGCAAGTATTTCAGTGCTTGCACGGGATAACACAGTGATTTCCGCCATAGCCGGTGCGGCTTCACTGGCAGCTTCATTTGCCGGTGCTGCGGGACTTTCTTTATCCATTGGAGTTTCACTGGGCAAAAACATAATCGTTAATACTGTCGAAGCTTATATTAGTGATGTTGCAAATGTAATCACCATCAGTGGTGGAGTCGCAGTACTTGCCGAATCAATCGGTGTGATCAATGCAATCTCAGCGGCTGCTTCACTTGCTGCTGGCTTTGGAGGAGCTGCCGGCATTGCCATCAGTGGAGCCGGTGCCGAGGCAACGAATGTTCTTCTGCCCAAGACTCAGGCTTACATTGCTGACAGTGATGTAGACAGCGCCGGTGATGTCGATATTGATGCAACTAATACTTCGGAAATTAATGCGATCATCCTTGCCGCATCGCTTGCAGCTGGAGCAGGTGGTGCTGCGGGAGTGGGCGCATCCATCGGATTGTCGCTGGCCCGCAATTATATCGGAAACTATGTGGACGATTCCATCGCCTATGACAGCACGACTTATGATACTCTGGGTCGAGAATTGAAACGGGGCAAAATCGTTAAAATCGTTGAAGGTCTACGTGAGGGCGATATTTTCGCGTACGTCGGTGAAACGCAAACGATCTACGACTATGAAAGTAATCTGGGTACAGTTACTCTCAATGAGGGAGACAAAGTTAAAGTTGTCGACGGCTTTAATGAAGATCGTGGTGTTCCGGGATATATCTACGAATATTTAGGCTCTGATGGTTCTCGTGTAAATCTTAACAGTGCTGATTACACAGACACGGATGTATGGAGTTCTGTTGGCAGTGCCCGACTATCCTCTCAGGATTATTCCAATAGCAAGAAATGGTTGCAAATTAATCGCGAAAGAGAGCCGATTGAGATACAGGCCTATTTGAAAAACACATCTGTGTTAGCAGGTGGCAACCTGACGGTCGATGCAATTGCCAATCAAACAATCAACGCCACTGTAGCCGCAGGTTCAGTAGCAGTTTCCGGTGGTGGCGCTGTAGGTGTTGGTCTAAGTGGCGCGGGTGTCTCTGCCGAAAACGTTATCGCAGCATCCGTTGATGCTTACATAGAAGGAGGTAACGGTATCAATGCTGCCAGTGTTACTATGCAGGCGGATGACACTTCCACAATTGATGCTCTGGCCGGAGCGGCCTCTGTGGCAGCTTCTGTAGGTGGTGCTGCCGGTGTTTCTTTGTCAGTTGGCATTGCGCTTGCTTACAACGAGATTGACAACGACGTAAACAGTTTCATCAAAAATGCCGGCGTTGGAGTCAGTACAACGAGCAGCAATATCGTTTTGAGCGCCAGTGAAGAAGCTGTCATCGAGTCTACAGCAGCGGCAGCTTCAGTAGCTGCGGGCTTTGGTGGTGCTGCTGGGGTTGCTATTGCCGGTGCCGGTGCTGATGCCCATAACGTCATTCTGGGAGGCGCTAATGCGTACGTGGAATCCAGCGATTTGACAAGCGCCGGTGCAGTGGACATAGACGCTCGTAACATTGCAATCATTGATGCCTTGATCGGTTCCGCCTCCGCTGCCATTGGCGCCGGAGGCGCCGCAGGAGTTGGAGTATCGATTGGTGCAACACTTGCCCGCAACACAATTGGCGCTCGCCCTGACGGCACGGTTGAGCCTATGGAAGTACAGGCTTATATAAAAGATTCCAGTGTTGAGGCAGTGGGTGATTTGACGCTGGATGCTGTTTCCGATCAGAAAATTCAGGCTATCGTATTTGCCGTATCTGCTGGTGTTGCAGCGGGTGGTGCCGCTGGAGTAGGGCTTTCCGGTGCAGGTGCGAATGCTGTAAATCGCATTATCACCCACGTACGTGCCTTTATTGATGGTGACGGTTTGAGTGGAACCGGCATTCGTGCTGCTAGTATTCGTTTGATCGCTGATGATGCTTCAAAAATCAATGCGTTTACCGGAGCCGCTTCACTGGCGGCTGGCTTTGCCGGTGGCGCTGGCATCGCTGTTTCGGTCAGTGTCGCAATTGCCGAGAATTTTGTCGATAATGAGGTAGAAGCTTATATCAGCGATGCGGATGACAGCGTGTTTGCTAATAGTGGTAACGTTATCATTTCTGCGATCACTCGTGGCGGTGAGCGGTTGTTTAGCGAGAGTCCTCTGACCTTCAGTCAACTGGGTCTTTCAGCAGCACAGCTCGACGATGCAGCCGTTATCGAAGATAAAGAAGCAGAGGGTGGTGAGGATGCAATTGCCGATGTAATCAGCGATTACGCTATTTTGCGTACCTTGCGTAGCGCACTCCAGGCCAAGGGATTAACATTGGCAGAAGTGGACACCTTGGGAAGCGCTGCTGGCTACACGAGTGAAGATAGCAGTCAAGATCTGGTTGAAGGTGATACCGTTCAGCTAGCCCGAGACTATGGCAATGGTGGTATTGGCGGTCGTGTTTATCTATACACCGGTGGCGACACTAACAAAGACCTTGGCGCCGAAAATTATGCAAACACCAGTGAATGGAAACTGGTAGAGGAGTTGCGTTTGGCCATTCTGGAAGAGGGACAGCGTTGGAAACTGGTTGCTCCGGACGGTGAAACCTTCATTTTGAGGAGAATCAGTGGAAGCGGCGGGAATGAGCTTGAAGTCGTTGGTACCACCATCAATGCAATCACTGCAGCTGCTTCAGTAGCTGCCGGTGGCGGTTTGGTTGGAGTGGGTGTCAGTGGCGCTGGCGCTTATGCGGAGAATGTTATTCTCTCTGATACACGGGCATTTATTCTTGAAAGTGATGTCACTGCTTCGGGAGATGTTGATATCAGCGCTGACAACAATTCCGTACTGGCCGCAACGGTAGTGGCTGCATCCATTGGTGTGGGCGTTGGCGCAGTCGGTGGAGGCGCATCGATCGGTGTATCTCTGGCTCGTAACCTAATTGGTTGGGAAATTGTCGAAAGCAATGATTATAAATACACAACAGCCAATGAATTTGCTCCAGGCATCATCAGAAAGGGAGACACTGTCTTCATTGCTGATGGTATTCGATCCGGTGAAATCTACCGTTACATTGGTACGGAAAATGTTGTTGATGATGGTGAAGAGGGTAATTACCTGTTGCGTCAAAATTATGGTGACACGGATTCATGGAAGTTAGTAAATATCGATCGAGATGGCGCCGATGTTCACGCGTATATTAAGAGTGGCAGTGTCAACGCCACTGGCGATCTCAATATCTTTGCGACGGCTAATCAATCCATTACGGCCATTGTATTTGCTGGATCTGCCGCTATTGGCGCCGGTCTGGTAGGTGTTGGTATTAGTGGTGCCGGAGCCGGCGCTGACAACCTGATTGCAGTCAATGTAATGGCAACAATTGACGGTGATGGCGATACCAATGTTGTCGCAAACAGCATCACCCTACGTGCCCGTGACACTTCAAAGATTATTGCCATTACCGGCGCTGTTTCAATTGCGGCTTCTTTCGGTCTTGTCGGCGCTTCGGTTTCAGTGGGCGCAGCAATTGCAAACAATGCTATCGCCAGTATTGTCGAAGCAGGTATCAGTGATACTGCAGAGGTGATTACTCGAACCGGCGCTGTTTCAATCACTGCTCGCGAAACGGCGACGATTCTTTCATCAACATTCGCCGCCAGCGCTGCAATTTCCATATCACTAGGTGGCGCTGCATCACTCGCCATTACGGTGGCCAGCAATACGATTACAACCACTGTAGGGGCCTATATAGCCGATTCGGCAAATGTTAACTCAGCAGGCGCTGTTGAAGTCAATGCCGCAGACGTTTCTACCGTAGTTGCCGATATTGCTTCGATTTCTTTGTCAGCAGGGATCTTTAGTCTTGCGGTTGGTTTAACCCGGGTTCAGAACACGATTCGAGGTACGAATTCAGCTCGCATTGTACGCTCCAGTGTCACTGCGGGGGCCAACAGTAATATTTCTGTTACTGCTTCATCCAATCCTGGTATCAGCAGTATCAATATAGTCGGAGCGGTCGCAATTGGTTTTGGCGCCGGTATAGCCGGAGGTATTTCTCAGACAACCATCGCCAGCACGACTGAAGCGTATTTGGATAGTGCAACGCTCACTGCTGAAAGTGGCACCATTCTAGTCCAAGCTACTTCAAATGCGTTCGCAAATCCATTTACCGGTGGTCTTTCTGGTGGGTTGGTGTCAGCTGCGGCGATGACTTCATTGGCTGCTATCGGCGGGTTCACGCGTGCTTATGCAGGAGGTGCCAGTACCATCGTCGGCAACCGTCTCGACATTCTGGCGAATGATACTAGTACTGCCAGACCGGAGACCATTGTTTCCGGTGTTGGTGCGATCACCGGTACCGGAGCCGAGTCCTTGACGAGAATTACTCGCGAGACGGCCGCTTATATCGGAGATGGAGGTACGATTGACATGACCGGCGGACCAATTTTGGTGGATGCTCAGTCTAACATTTTCGCAACTGCAACGACTGAAGGCTCCAGCGCTGGCGCCATTGCGATCTCGACTCTGATTGTCGATGTGATTGTTTCCGGCAGCACTCTGGCTTTTGTCGGTGACGGTGCAACTGTTTCAGCCAGTCAACTCGACGTAGCTGCAACTGCCAACAACGATGTCTATTCGCCGACGAAGTCCTTTGGCCTGGGAATTGCTTCACTTTCTGGCATTGTGTTAACGGCCGTTGATACCAGCACCGTGGAAGCCTACATTGGTCCGGACAAAGACTCTACTGCTGCGGATCGTGATAATGGTACTCAGGTGACCATAACCGGTGGCAACGCCAATGTCAGCGCGGAAAACAATTCTTCTCTGATAGCTGAAATTGACTCCACTACGATCAGTTTGCTGGTCAGTGGCTCTGAAACCAACGCTATTGCCATCGCCAAACCGACGGCTCGCGCCTATCTAGGGGATTCAGCCGGGATTTCATCCACTGGGGACATCACCATTGAAGCTTTTGTGAATGCTCATGCAATTGCCAAGGGCGCTGCCTTCGGCGCGGGTCTGGGAGTTTCCGGAGGTACTGCTTTCGTCACTGCGATTCTGGAGCCAACTTTAGAATCCTTTACTGTGAATGAAGGTTCACTAAACGGTAACAATGTGACCATTGCCAGTCGTCTCAATGTGAATGAGTCTGGCAATGCTATCCGCCCAACCTACAAAGGTAAGACCGTTGGTCCGGTGCATGCCGATGTTGCGTTGACCAACCTGGGCCTGCTCGCTGGAGCTTCTGGTGCTATTGTCAATGTTACCAGTGAGCCAACTATCAATACTGGAGTCGGCCCTAATACTTTGGTGAACGCTGGTAATTCAATTACTGTCAAGACTCAAAGTTACCAGTTTGCTGATGCCGATGCTGAATCTGTTTCGGGTGGTCTTGGTGCTGGTATCGGGATAATTCTGCCGACGGTTGAAAGCAATGGTGAGATGAAGACCTTCTTTGATGGTGATATCGAATCTGCCACCGCGCTGGTGATCCTTTCGGATGTAGATGTAACTGCCGACGTCGTTGGTCGTGCTGGTGGCGCAGCTGCAGGTGCAGCAATCACTGCAACACTCATCAAAGCCACAACTGAGCCAGTTATTGAAACCTATATTGGCGGCAATGCTGACATTAATATGAGCGGCGACATTCTCGTTGAATCCAATGTTGTATCTGATACCCGTGCTCAAGCCAGTGGTATGAGTTTTGCTCTCGGAGCAGCCGCTGGAGTGGTGGACGTCAATGCAATAGAAAAGCCCAATATCCAAACTGATATTCGTTCTGGTGCCGACGTGGCAACAAGTAGTGGCAATGTTGAACTGCTAACAGCTCATAACTACAACTCCACTAACGGTCAGTTTATCAACGCTAGAGGTGCTCGTGTTTCAACAGAAGTCATTTCCGGTGCTCTTGGTGTGGCTGTTGGTATTACCAATATCAAATCCGATGCCAAAGCAGTTGCAAGAGCAGAAGTGGAAACCAACGCTTCTGTACGCGCCCCAGGTGGCTTAATTTCGGTAATTACGCGTAGCAGCAATATGGCGGATGCCAGGATGAAAAGCATAACCGGAGGAGCCATCAGTGCCAGTGGCAGCAATCCAAATGCAACTGCATCGGGTATTTCCGAAGCCGTTTTCCGCGGAATAACAACCGATGAAAATGGTGATGCTGGCACCAATAACCTGGTCGTGACAGCACAGGGTTCTGATATCGCGACTGCCGGTTCAGAAACTGCTGGCGGCGGTCTGGTATCTATCGGACTGTCAGCGGTCAATGCTGAAGTCAGATCTAGTATCAACGCCAGCGCTGGTGGAACTATCAAGACATTGGGTAGTGTGACTGTTCAGGCGCTTTCGAACTCCGATGCCGATGCTTTCTCTAAAAGTGCTTCCGGTGGTGCAGTGGATGTTGCGAGTTTGAGTTCTAATGCAGAATCCAATCCTTCACTCAGTGTTAATCTTGATGCTGATACAATAATTGAAGCAGGTGAAGATCTGGTTATGAGCGCGACCCATGGTGTGGCACCACCAGTATTTTCCGATGGTCGTTTCAATGCTGCCAGTCAGGTGAATACAGTGACAAATGTAATCAGTTTCAGCGATAACCACGGATTGCTGACAGGCGATATTATTGGCTATAATCAAAATGGTGGCACTGTTATTGGTGGGTTAAGTGACGAACGCAGCTATGGTGTTATTGTTGAAAATGACTTTAGTCTGAAATTAGGTTCTGTTTTCCGTTCTCTGGAAACCGGTGAGGATCCGGAACCTCTGGTCGATATTATTACAGACACAATTCGATTTACTACCGTCCACAATCTTGAAGATGGCGATCGTGTAATTTACACTCCAGAACCCGGTTCGGCCACTGTTGGTGGACTAGAGAGTGGAAAGACTTATATCGTCAAATTCATTGATGGAAAAACTGTTAAGTTAATTGATCCGGATGATGTTCCTGCAGAGGCTCAAAGCTTTGCCGGAACTGCTGTAGATAGTGTTACCGGTATTATTACTTTACCAGGACATGGATTTACCAACGATCAGGCAGTTACTTATCGTGAGCCAGCGGCAGCATTGTTTGGTGTCAGCAATGTTACCATTACGCCTGCTGAAGACACTCCAATAGATGAGATTCCCGAAAATGGTGACAATACCATTGATCTGGGTGATGGTCACGGTCTGGTAGTGGGTGATGAAGTTATTTACACGACGGATGGTGTCGAAATTGGAGGTCTGATAAACGGTAATCGATACTTTGTGATTCAAGGCCTCGATAGAGAAGGTGCTGAAGCTTCGAATCTTGTCAGTCTTGCCGAAGCTCCCGACGGCGAAGTTATTGTGTTAGAGCCTTCAACTGACAGTGCCGATGAGTTTGACAATCACTCACTGCGTAAGGTAAGCGATCAAACAATTGGCGGTCTTGTCGATGGTGTGACCTACTACGTGAACGTTATTAATGAAAACAGCTTCACACTCGCTGAAAGTGCCGGAGGCGTTGCAATGGGACTGGATCCGACAGATCCAGTCAGCGGAGCTGTGCTTACCGGGAATAGTACCCTTGGCACTGAAGGTATTGATCTTTTCCAAGAAGGTCTGGGAAGGCATCAGCTAATATTGGATTTGACCAGTGGAGGTTCAGGCACCCAAATACTTGAGGGCGTCGGCGGTGCCAGAGCACTGGCCGGTGCGCCTTCTGGTGATGGCGTCGTCACTGCTGCTGCCAGCGGAGTCGGAGGAGGAATTATCCGTGCCAGCAGTGCAAATACCCGTTCGGTATCTAATCCTATTTTAATTTTAAATATTGGCGAGAGCAGTGACGTAAGTGCTGAAAACATTAACATCGAAGGTGTTTCTCGCGCCAATGTATCGGCTCTGTCGGCTAACAGTGGTGGCGGTGCTGTCTCCGTCGGTGCTGCGAATGCTGCTGTGGAAACAGTAGCGATCAGTAAAGTTAATGTAGGCGAGAGCAGTCGTCT
>CAZUYZ010000136.1:0-2979 GCA_964624365.1 uncultured Puniceicoccaceae bacterium | reverse complement strand
GTTATTGGTTCCAACATCTTCAACATAGGCTTTATTCTTGCCACTGTAGCGCTCATCTTGCCAATAAATGTTAAATGTAGTGTTCTTAAACTGGATGCACCGGCAGTGATCGTTACGTGCTTTATTGCCCTCATCATCGCTTATTCTGGAATCGTTTCACGGTTTGAAGGATTTTTACTGCTATTTCTCCTTTTTGCCTACACGGCCGTAAATATACGATTGGCAAAAAACGAAACCAAAGCAGAAGTCAGTACCGAATTCGAAGAAGGCATTCCAGGATCCACGAAATCAATCTGTACCGACATTTTCCTGATCATCGGAGGTTTGTTTTTATTGATAGCCGGTTCACAGGTACTTCTGAGGGCTGCAACGAGAATCGCACAAACGCTGGACATAAGTGATGCCGTTATTGGACTTACGATTGTAGCAGCGGGCACGAGTATGCCGGAATTGGCTACTTCAATAGTTGCCGCAGCACGCAGACAATCTGACATTGCGGTTGGTAACGTGATCGGGTCGAATATTTTCAATATCCTCGGAATACTCGGCTTGTCTTCAATCGTTAAACCATTAAGTCTTTCCAATTTTGGATTTACGGACTTCTGGGTCATGGCATTTTTCTCAGTCGCTATGTTCCCTTTGCTCTGGTCCTCAAGAAAACTGTGTCGTTGGGAAGGGGGATTGCTTCTTTTTGGTTATATTCTATATGTTTGGTCACGATGGCCAAGTAGTCTTTAAAACAATTATTTAATTTCTACTTATTACATCATTTCTTGGTACTGTCTCAATTGTTCAACTTATTATGTCCGGTTTCTACAAGTGGCTTTACAGTTCTATCACTGATGCAACTGCCAAAGAAATTGATTCGGCTGAGAATGAGGTCGAACGGCTAGCTCCGATGAACTTCTTTCATTTGTTGCTTGCACGAACTGCGAGTAAAATAGGTGACCGTTTGGCAAGTACTAAAACAACCCTGGCCTGGCTATTGCAAACCCTTGGTGCACCAGCTATTTTTGCGGGACTTATAGTAACGGTTCGCGAGTCTGGTTCCCTGCTCCCGCAGATCTTACTAAGCAATTTTATCAAACGCCTGGGTCTGCGCAAGTGGGCATGGTCAATCGGCGCGCTGATCCAGGGTATCGCGATTGCAATGTGTGCGATTATAGCACTCACTTTAAAGGGTGTTTCTGCAGGCATTGCGATCCTTATGGCCATTGTACTTTTTAGTCTAGCTCGCGGGATCAGCTCTGTGTCAGCCAAAGATGTATTGGGAAAAACCATACCGAAAAGCAAACGCGGTCAACTTACCGGCTGGGCAACTTCTGCAAGTGGTCTCGTCGTCATCGTGACAACTTCACTTTTTTTCTTTCGTAGCAGCAGTAATAGCCCAGTTCTGCTATATGCTGCTTATCTAGGTACGGCTGCTACCCTGTGGTTTGTTGCGGCAATCATTAATGCTCTAGTTGTGGAAGAAAAAAGTGAAATCAAAAAAGGTCAGCACTTAATGACTGGACTCAAAAGCCAGTTTGAACTCATCCGCAAAGAAGCACACTTTCGGAACTTTCTGATTGTTCGCACGCTGGCAGTCGGCTCAGGTCTATCGTCACCTTATCTAATTACCTTGGCCCACGAAAAACTTGGCGGCTCATCGCTGTGGCTAGGGATTTTTATTATTATTGAAGGTCTCGCTGCAACGATTTCTTCACCACTCTGGGGCAAGTGGTCGGATCACTCAAGTCGCACCGTTTTGTGTGCATCAATGGCAGCACTAGCTTCCCTTCTTTTATTAGTAGTGATTCATGCTGTCACAGAGTTGTTTTCAGAATATTCCTGGCTAATTTTCCCGCTGACGTTTTTCTTTCTGGGAGTAGCCCATGCGGGTGTGCGAGTTGGCCGCAAGACTTACATCGTCAATATGGCTGAAGGTAACCGTCGCACAGACTACGTCTCTATTGCAAATACGCTCATCGGTGTCCTTTTGCTCATCGCAGGTCTTTTAGCAGGTATTTTTTCTTTGATAGCAGTCCCAATTGCGTTGAGTTTTTTTGCTGTTGCAGCATTATTTGGCTCCCTCTATGGAAAACAACTTAAACCATTAAATAAAAACTCATAAAATCAATAAATTATGATACGAGAGGGCACAGAAATAGAATGGTCCTGGGGTGATGGCGTAGCCAAAGGCACCGTAAAGGAAGTTCACAACGAAACGATTACCCTAAAAATTGATGGTAACGAAGTTACACGTCATGGGACCAACGATAATCCTGCTTATGTAATCGAACAATCCGATGGAACTCAGGTACTTAAACTACAAAGTGAAGTCTCTCGCAATGATTCCTAGACCTTGGTGTCTACTTGGGATATCGTTGATGTTGATCCATTTCTAGGATTAAAGCATAAGGCATTTGCTAGCTTTTTCTATAGATCAAGTTCCTCCGAGTTAAAATGTCTCGAACATAGAATCTGTGGGATGATGAAGAGATCTCCCCAATTTAACTGCCTTTCTGGCTGCCGCAGTTGTCGGCGCGTTTGAAGCTACCATTGCCAAATTTACCGCCTTGGCAATTTTGCTTCCCATCGCTGCCGGCCAATCCGGCAATACAGGCGCACAGGCTCTTGCTGTGGCGATGCGGGGGTTGACCTTGCGTGAGATTACAACTAGGCACTGGCTCCGAGTCACACTTAAAGCAGTAGGAGCCGGTCTCATCAATGGCATCGCCACCGCTATTACGTGCGGATCAGGGGTTTATGTCTGGAGCAAAAGCTTTGGCCTCGCGTTAATCATTGCATTGGCCATGATTGCGTCGATGATAATTGCTGGTATTCCGGCGTTCTTGTTCCCATCGGTCTGAACAAAATCGGCCAAGATTCGCCGCTATCTTCTTCGATCATTTTAACAACCATCACTGATATCGCAGGATTTTTATCTTTCCTCGGGATAGCCACTGCACTCTCCGGCCTGCTTGAAGGGGCTTCTTG
>CAZUYZ010000135.1:0-7078 GCA_964624365.1 uncultured Puniceicoccaceae bacterium | reverse complement strand
CATGATAATGACAGCAAAGAGAGGAACAATGAATGAAGAACCTATCATCGATGATTCTAGATGATCATCGGAGGAATGGACGATGATGACGATGATGATAAGCAGCAAGAAGCAGGGAACCCCACAAAAGTAGTGAATTTCACCATTGAAACAGAAGAATAGCTGCCGCAGTAATTCGTTCACCTTTCCTTTTCTCTTTCACGCATGCTATACGTCATAACAACTATCATACTAGTAGCACGCACTCTTCCATAATAACTAACTGCAGCTTGCTACGTAATATTCTCTCCACCTACTACGCCTGGCTGGAAATAGCACACGCGATGACAAAGCGGGTCTTCATTTTAAGACTACTTCTGTACAAATATTTCCCACTTCACACGAGGGGGACGCTTACGGTCAGATTTAGAGTCTTGCTTGCTTTACAGCGCGCTCGTGAAAAGCCTGTGGGTGCTAGCGTCTATTCGCTTCCCCCACGTCTTCCTCTGTCAACTACTATCACTCCTATCTTGCCTTCTGCCATCATACGAATCACAGATCACTGTACTGCCGCTATCACTATTATCTATACTCCCACTACCGATGAAACTAGTAGTACTACTACTGAAGTAATTGCGGGAGACGTCCTGCAAGACAGACCTTGTACCTACTACTACCTCAAGCCGCCTGGGTGACTGCTGCCTGGTCGCGTTCCACCTGGTCAGCTACCGCAGCCAACTCCTCGTCGCTCCACTGCTGCTCAGGATCGCAGGACTTCTCCTCGGCATAACCACCCCCCCCCCCTCCCAGACTATGCTGCGAGCCGGCTGCCTCGTCATTGTATGGTCTTGCATTTGCCGGACTTGAATCACCTTCCCCCCCATCATTATCACGGACAACAACCGTCTCATTCGTGCCGCCACCTGCTACCGTGGTAGCGTCGGTCTCGACGTCATCCCTGCTGGTGGTGATGAAGTCCGTTTCGCGAACTACATTGTCGCCTGGGTGCACCAGGATTGCCTGCGGTTTGGCGCTTGCTCCCCTACGACTGGACGATACGGCACGCCGATCCAGCCAAATTTTGCATATTGCAGGGACAGCCGCACTAACATCCGTCCCATCCTCCCGCGAACGCGGCCAAGCTTTTGCCAAAATCGTCTCACGGGATGCGCTCCACGGGAGCTCATCCACAATCTCCATGTTCGTTTCGTCACGGTTCTTGTGCCACCGTGCGTAATAGACTGGACACATGGGGGAAACGCGCATGAAGAGGCATATGCGCGGACCGCAGACCTCCGTCTCCGGGTCTAGGAGCTTGCGCAATCGCTTGTTGTCCGCAAGCATCACCAACCGGACAAAGTCCTGCTGGTCATCTTCTGGCACATCAAGGATGTGGGACACAGCATCCTCTGGTGAATCGAAGACCACCTGCTCGCCCCACAGCCAGATATCATTCTTGCCGACCACGTAGGAGGAAGCTGGCAGTGTGCAAAGCTCCAGGTGCTTGTCCTGGGGGTGCGGCTGGCACGGAAAGCATGGCAGCGTGCGAAGGCGATGCAATCAACGTAAGAGGATCTCATGTCGCAGTTTTGGCGCAAGCAGTCCTCCTCAACCGTGTTCGTCACCACAGAGTGCAGCCACATTGCAGCCCATACCAATAATAATGGATGGCGATCTAACAATCGTGCTCTCTTGAAGTCTAATGATCTACGCAACAATAAGAGGAGGTTTGAATATCTCCACTGACCTCAATGACGTAGCCAAATTCACGAGCAAGGGCTTTGGCAACCCATTCCTCAGGCGTCACCTCCCCGTTGCCAGTAACCTCAGGGTCGTTCCTCGCGGTTTCCAGCCGTTTCTTCACCATCAGAGGTACACAGTCTGCAGGCACACCTATGGGCAGCGTGCCCGGCCTAACCCGTCGTTCCCTTGTCCGATCACGTCGTCCCTATCAAGGCCATGACATGCAAAACAGGGAGGCATGAGGAGAGGAATGAGTGTATCACCCCTGGCAAATGCTGCTTGCGCAGAAGTAAAACGACAGAGCGTCACTTTGATTCATATTTGGGAAAACGAAAGCATTGGCCGTTGATTTTTGCACCCATGACAATGCAACATGCTCACCATGGCAGGGAATCCCGAACAAGATGCATACCCGAACTTTATTCAAAGACTGCCTTCCTCATATTCTGTTCACATCCGCAATGCAGGTACTTGTCGGTATGACGGTCTCACGCCCATGGGCATGCTGAGCCACTTACCGTACGCCTCCCACCAAGAAAGCCACGCGTGTATGCCGAGGCGAAAGGCTTTTCGACTCGAGTGTGCACTTCATCACGGTTCTCGCCCGATCGCAAGAACAGCTCCACTTCCCGCCCTTTCTCCAGCGACATTTGGGGTGCACGAGAGTCCTCGGCACCAATGACTAGCACCCTGTCCCCAGACGCTGTAAACCTGAAGGTTGCAGCAAAATTTAGGTTGATTCGTTATATCATGTCGTTATTGCGAGACTGTGTACTCTCTTTGTGGCCATGACCAGGTGCGAACTTGTTACCATACCAATCTACCTTCGCAAAGAAATTGCACTGATGCGTACTGGAGACATCCAGCAATTCGTGTCGGAAGACATGCACCCCAAAGACGATGCATAAGGCATATACAGGATTGAAACCCGATCTTGCACGCATGCGTGGCACTGTTACCTTTCAATGAGGACCTGAGCCACGATTGGAGGCAGGTCGACGTTTGCTGCGTGGGGAACGTCCTCTATGACGTTGATCGGTCCGTGAGCGGGTGTCCCTCGCCGTGGCAAAGGCTTCCTTCCGTAAGGGTCCTCAGTTGTGATGCGAGGATTCACACATGTCTTTTGTGTTGGGTCAGGGTTGTGCGCCATGATCACCATCTCGTAACTGGTTCGGAAGTGGAAGGCATTTTCAGCATGCGGTCTGCCTCCACTCTGATTTGCCCATCGCCAAATGAGAGGACTCTGCTGGACCGTCATTTCGATAGCTTCTGGGCCCGAAAAAAAACCTGGTGCGTACCAAATGACAGCAGAGACCACATGCACACGGGCATACATACAGTCGTTATCAGTAATCCAACTTGGCACACTGTTGCTTTAGGCGGAAACGGACCTGCCCTCGGCCCTTTTTTTGCGTGCTGGATCCCATCTAATAATGTTGATTTTCCTGGAACGGGATTTCAGTGCGACATTGATAGCGTCAGCCATCTACAGCAACCGCAGGCCGCCCTTTTCACATAATAAACGAGCGTCTCACAGAGGACAGCAGTCTCCTATGACATGTCGCAGAACCCCTTCACCTACGACCAAATTCGTCCTGCAAAGCAGATGCGAACAAGCGGCCTCTGCTAAACATTACATCAAATGTGTCCCTAACAAGTGTGTCGGACCCAACCAACCGTATCATCAAAGAATGCGTGTGGGGCAGACTTCATTCCCGAAGCCCGAGAATTGCAGACTCACTTGATATGTGCTGGCTGTTCAACAATTGTGGTTGAGGCACCACCACTGCAAGCGTGCCTGCTGGATGCAAGTTACTGCACGCGAGCCGCAATATGTCACCAATCATCCTTTTCACCGCTGTCGGAGAGCCGTCCGTAATGGCTTTGCTCTTGCCCATGCAGACGATGGCCAGCATGATCTTCTTCTCTATTGCGCACGTACTTAAGTCCAGGTCCTGGTTTAGATCAAGGGGCAGCGCCTCGTGGATCTTGACACACCGTGACCTGTTTTTACCATGAGCATACGGACACAAAAGCGGTTTATTTACACAAGGCCCTGCAAAATGTTACAATGATGATTTCGTGATCAACAACAAAAGATGATGATGATGTTATGACCGTGGTTGCTCATTCAAAGCCAGCTAGGCATACGAATGCGTTCACCATGCATCCCATACTTTTAGGCAGCGGATCCTGCAACACAAATGAAATGTGGATTAGCGGCATATTGTGCAGGCCAAAACCTCTCCCTTGCCAAAGCGCAACACTTGGGCGAACACAGATGAGTCGCACACACCTTGCTGCCGCTAACGCTGCACCCGCCTGATCATCAACGTCAGCTTCTTCAGGAACAGCAGACCGCGCTGGTTCCTCTTGCCGTCGTCTCTTGCGTGAAGATGATGCTGCCCCATTTGCCTCGTTGGCATCGTTGTTGTGCGTGGTCCCCCTGCTCCTCTTCCCGGCTCGAGCTGTCCGGGTGCTAAACGCATCCCAACACTCGAGGCACACCCTTCCTGGGCTAGTTTCGCCGTATTCATTGGTACTCGGAACACGAGCGCCGCCAGAAATCTCGTGGCATGTCCCTAAATGCTTGATGCCGCAGTGCGGGCAGTGGTACCTGATCAAGTGTGGCACAGCAACGATGATATAATTTCATGCAGTGTATGGAGATACTCAGCATGACAGGTTACAAGAGACACCAACGACAACAATTGGAAACATCTTCCACGGCAATCCCCTTCAGTCCATCACATGACCTCCGGAGGATCCTTCATAAGTGCCGCCACCTGCTCACTCCATTTTTCAAAGTGAAACCATTGCAGTCACTGCAACGTAGAGCCCTGCCGCAATACACGCATGTCCCATGACAAGAGATGGATGATACTTATACTGCTTCGTAACTCACCTCAGCGTCATGTCTCGCGGCTTGCAGATGGGACAGCGCTGGTGTTTTCGGCTTCCAACCGCAGGTGGATCTGAAGACGTCCAAGGGTCAGCGATACCACCTTCTCCAGATCTGGTTTCACGTTCCGGAGGGGCGGGATTGTCGGGCGTGACGTCATTGTCAAGAGGCTCCCCCATTGTGCAGGCCATATCATCTCCGTCATCAGGCGCATATTCACTACCAGATGCTTCATCGTCGTCTTCGTCCCCACCATCGTCTTCAGCATCATTGTTTTCATTGCCACTTGTCGCTGGAGATGACGCGGGAGAGGTACCCATCTTCTTTGCCTGCAATTCTTCCAAAACCTTCTGCTCCTTTTCCCGAAACTCCAGGTATGCCTTGCGCAACTCCCCCCTGGTTTTCAGCAACTGTCAAGTACGTGCGCATACATGGTTTGCAATGCAAATGGCAACACTCGTCATGTTTCCTCAGGGTGTGGACATTATTGCAGCCTGCTCATCAAAATCGGGAAGGCGGACTCACAGACCAGAACACTCCTCCTACTACTACTGAACGACCACTGAACAGATCTATGACGTACTGTAGCAGAAAGACGAGACCGGAATTGCGTACTGCACATCTGTGCAAATGTAATTGATTATATTGCAAGCGCCACAAAGCAAGCAAGTTTCTAATCTACTTTAAGACCATTTCTTATGGGATTGAAATCGAAATTGAGATTTGAACTAATTTCCGACACGAAATGGAGCCACTTACGGCTGGAGCTTCTCGGCCAAACTTCGGGCAGTGATTGGCAAGGTCATGAGGTACTGATTGCTTGCTGTAGTCTCCTTTAGCAAATCAGCAGCTCACGAGGTCTGTCTGTATTTGCAAGACTCAGCCAAATCCAACCAAATACGTAGTTTCGCCGCATTTCCTTCGAAATTGGACCCCCCCAATTCCACAGGAGATGTGGCAAAACTACAAATTCTTGGGATTTGGCGGAATCTGCCAAACAGAGATCTCGTATGCTGCTGATTTGCTAAAGGAGACGACAGCAAGCCATCAGTATCTCATGACCCGGCCAATCACTGCCCGAAGTTTGGCCGAGAAGCTCGAGCCGCAAGCGGCTTGATTCTATGTCCAACATCATCAGTTGAAATCTCAATTGCGGTTTCAATCCCATAAAAAATGGTATAATTGGCCGTGATTTGCCCGTGAGGAGAGGGTAAGCACAAAGGCAGCATGGTACCACAGCTCGATGCTTACCAGGTTTTCTATCTTTTTCATTGGCCTCGCTCGCAGGATTTCAAGTGTCTCCTCCGGGAGGTCAGCCAGCTTTGTCGCCTTTTTCCAATGTTCAATATCCTTCTCAACAGAAGCGTAGTACGTTTTGCCGTAGGTGTCCCATGCTATCTTGCTGATGAAACTCAAGTTGTCCACCTCACTGTGGTGAACGAAGAACGGAACACAGCGGATACGGTGATGTTTTCAGTAATTATTGGTTACGACAGAAACTGGCAAAAGAACAATATCAGTTTTCCCGTTGTACAATATTGGACCGTGTATGTGTTTCAAAGCACTCATTGCAACACACGCAAGCAACTAGACCAAGTGTGTAAGGCATCATGCCATCACGCCACCTCATCCACAGCTGTATATTTTGCGAGTATTGGAGTCAGGCACACTCAGGTTCAAGGCTGCATGTAGACGAAGCGTACTGTGCAAGCGATGCCAGGGGTTTGCCCTCACTTACGCTTCTATGTTGTCCGGCCAAATAGAAGATGGTGCAATCTTCAAGAGGTTTGTGCGCACAGCTGCCGTTTGCTGGCCAATTGCACAGATGTCCTTGAAGTCCTTGGCACCAATATGATATCCCAACCAATACTTGCTCCTGCTCCACAGCCACAGATGGATGATGTGCAACAGAGCAAAGCAAAGACGCTATCATGATCATATGTTCAATGACATGAAAATTCAAACATGCTATAAAGACTGCACATGGAGTCGGTAGGAGATTCAATTGCCATGCGGACACGGAATGTTTTGAGGACAAGTACGTTGCGGGTGCAATCATGTCATTGGGTCAAAACATTTATGTGGAGGCATTCCAATCCCACCATTTCAGGGGAGTCCCATCATTCAGCGGTTCATCATGGATCATACCTGCACAAGATCTGGAGAGCATTCGCTTGACCAACAGGACATGTTTCGCGCATTGCCTTGAACTCGTCACAGGTGAGGAAGGTGTAAGAGAGCAGCCTTGGATCCAACTGTTGCTTCTTTGGTTCGCGTGTATCGCATATGCGTTTGATGGTTGCAAATCCCTCTGGAGACAGCGCCTCCACTGCAAGCTTCCAGTTTTTTAGGGTGCTGAACGTAGGAGCTTTTGCACCTACCTGCAAACCCAAATAGTGCGCAATTATCTCATTACAACGAGCACTGCGAAGCAAGCAACTTCCTAAATTTGAA
>CAZUYZ010000134.1:0-3838 GCA_964624365.1 uncultured Puniceicoccaceae bacterium | reverse complement strand
CTGGAACTGGCCGGTGGCGCTGATGCGGACACCGTCAACTTTGACTATCAGGATAATGCTGACCTTTCCGTAGTCGGTACTTTGCAAGCGAATTTGATTAGCGGATTTGGCCTGGCAGACGATATTAGCGTCAGCTACTCCGAAATGGAAAATCTGAATATGCTGCTGGGTGATGGCGCAAACATCGTCAACGTAAAAGGCGCCGGCGCAACTGAGTTGACCAGGCTTCAGTTAAACGGTGGTGATGATGAAGTCTATATTTCATCCGAAGCCAATGTAGACTTTGATAACCATGACACAATCACGAACCTGAGTGGCAATCTCGACGCTGTTCAGGGCGGTGTGTTTGTCGACACCGGAGCTGGTAGTCAGGTATTGATGATCAGTGATGAGTCTTCCACCGTCGGCAAGACAGTGACGATCACTGAGGACTCAACCGATGGACTCGCTGCAGGAGCCGATATTTCAATGAGTGGCCTGACTGCAAATGGCGCTATTTCGCTGAAGTCTTTCAATGACGGAGAAAATTCGCCGTCTGCAAGCGAATTGTTGAACGAGATATATCTCTGGGCCGGTTCCGGTGACGACACCTTTACCATCACAGCTACGGATGTAAATGATACGGTGGTTAAAGCAATCTATCTGAACACGGGGCTGGGCAATGACATGGTGACTGCAACGTTGACCCAGAGCGACAAAGACGTACTTGTTGTTGATCTGGAAGGTACGCATAGCAACAGCGCCGACCTTACCAACATGACGGACGATGATACCTTTAATGCAAGCGGTTCCACCAAGGATCTCATTGTCTTTGGTGGTGACGGCGCGGACACCATCACTACCGGCAGTGGGCGCGATATTGTCTTTGGCGATCGCGGTGAGGTTGAGTATCGTGCCACCGATGGTTCTCGGGTTAAATTGCGGGATGATCTTGTTGCGTACGCAAAACTGCTTCGCACGTCGACAGCGCCGGTGATTGCATCGATCTACAGCACCGATGCCGCCTATGGTGGAAATGACACGCTCACGAGTGGAGAGGGTGACGATGTGGTTATCGGTGGTAGTTATTTGGATACGATTAATTCTTCCGGCGGAAACAATATTGTTCATGGTGATAGTGGTTCGGTTGAGTATCTGTCCACCGACGATGATCTGGCGACTCTGGATAAAGTATCGACGCAGGGCGATTACTATGGTGATGCCGATACAATTACCACGGGTGGGGGCAACGACATTCTCGTTGGCAGCAGCCGTAATGACATCATAACGACTTCAGGTGGCGACAACATTATTCTTGGGGATCGAGGCTACGTCCAGTATGTGAATGGCTTCCTGGAAGAAATTAGCAGCACAGAGTTGGATGAAGGTCTGGGCGATACCATTACAACTGGCGCCGGTGCAGATACGATAATCGCAGGAATCGGTAATAACATACTGCCCACAGACAGTGGCGATGACTTGATTTTGGATTATCATGCATCCATCGACTACAACCCCGAGAATGGCAGATTTATCCGGACAACACAGCTGATTCCTGAAAGCTCCAGCTATACCGTAGGCTTGGGTATTGTTGAAGTTGAGAGTGGTGATTTTGTTCTGATCGAATCGCCAGCCATTAGTGACGGACAACCTTATCAAGTCGTGGTTGCTAGGGATGTCACGCTCTTCCTGGGCTATAAGGATGTGACTGCCAAGGTGGGGCTGCAAATGGACAACGGATTTTTGATGTTTGTGCGCCAGTGGGTTTATGGTGAAGGTTATCAATCAGTTGGCGATATACGCGGTGATCTGAATCTGGTCGGCGTCGACGGTGTTGTTCTGGATGGAGAATTGCTGGTGCGCATTAATGAGTCGAAGTCTGGTCTAGAGGAAACATTTGACCTTCGCAGCACTGATAACGCAGCTCTGGATAAAATGGTTGCACAAACGTTTGCTGACTACGAGACCACCGATTTAAGCGGAGGCATCGCGTCCTATTTCTTACCGGTTCCTGAAACTGAGGCGACTTCAGGGCCTTATGCGGATCCGGTTGGCGTCAACTTCACCGAAGGTCAGATAGCTTCCGAAAGTGCGCCGTTCATAGCAATCTTTGGTCGCGACATGACACTCAAGGTCGGTAACACTATTGAACTGTACGGTGACATTGGCTTTAGTCTGTATCCGGATCGTCTGGTCTTTATTGGATCGAAAATTACCGGTTTTGTCGGTGATGGTCCTTTCAAGAATGAAGATGGCACGGAGAATGCAGATGCGACCGGCTTGCGCATTAATAACATTAACTTTGGCTTAGTTATTTACACGAGTGGTCCGTTGAGTGGAAGCTTTGCTTTTTCAGGAAGTGGTGACGGCACAATTATCGGTGTCGATGATCTGGTACTTTCCGGTAATGTTGATTTGCAGGTTAATACTACCGGCACGGCGATTGATGAGGAAATTGACACGCAAGGCTTCTTTAATCCGAGCATCTTTACAATTGAGTTCACTGAAGAGCAGGCGGAGTACTTTGCGATCGAGATTGGCGGAACCTTGGAAATCTCCAATTTCTTCTTTGCCAGTGGTAGCTTTATCCTAGAGTACGATCCAAGCCGTACGGTTACATTGAATGATGTAGGCGCTACACAGGAAGATGTGACCATGCTTACTTTGATTGCTCAAAACGTCAGTGGCTTTGTTGGCATCAATGGTCCTTATGACAACGGAGATGGTACAACCAATGCCGATGCGCTCGGATTTACCTTATCGAATATGAACTTTGCGGTTGCCATGATGTTCTCGAATCAGAATCAGGACGATCGCTATTGGTATGCATTAAAGACATCGGTCGGTCAGGTCGGTATCGTTGGATTTGAAGGCGTAACCTTGTCAGGCTCTGATTTCAATGTGGAGATCAATCAGGGTAGTGATGGCACGGTTGTCGATTTCACACAGACGACCTTGCTCGTTGGCGATGAAACGTTTGACTACGATGGACAGAACGGGCCGCTCCTGCGTCTGATTGGCACTGTACAGATCGGATTTGATGACTTTGTCTATCTGGAAGGCACCTTCGGATTTGAGAAGCTGGAAGATCGTGCCATTACTCTGGTGGGTGGCTCAACTGCGACGGCAGACGCTTTCCTGATCACAGGCGCTAATATCAGTGGGTTTGCCGGATTGAATCGTGGTCAGGAAGATGAAGTAGGTGTCTCCTTTAGCAACGTCGATGCCGGCATTGGAATCTTCCGCGAAATCCGTGCGGATGAGTTGACGCCTGAGGTCTGGACAGCGCTTAAAGTTGATTTTGATGCGGCGAGCCTGTCAGGTGGTCCGGACGTGTTAGCCTTTGAAGCCAGCAACGGCCTGGTTGAACTGAACCAGTCGGCAAATGGATCGGCAGCAATCGACTTTACCAATGATAACATTGTATTCACCGAAGCGGGCGTTACTCTGGATTACTCGGATACTTTGGTTGCCGTGAGCGGAACAATGAGCTTCACCATCATCGACACATTCACCGGATCGGGTAATTTCGGATTCAGTCGTGAAGGCACAGGTGAGAATCAGGCAATCAAGGTCGTTGCCAGTGCTGTGTCGATACTCATGTCTGTCGGTGACTTTGAAATTGGGGTTGAGAACGGCAATCTGGCTCTGTTGATTAACGCGGACAATACACTGGCGCTGGATGTGAGCGGTGATCCTATACTGCGTGGTTTGGACTTTAGCTTGGTGTCGGTCGACACGGTGCGTGTGCAGTACAATAGCACGGGCGTTGATTATAGCGCCAATAACAAGACTTTGACGGTTGGCGCTGTGACGCAAACCTTAACAATGGAATCGGGCACCGTTGAAGTGCCGTTTA
>CAZUYZ010000133.1:0-24192 GCA_964624365.1 uncultured Puniceicoccaceae bacterium | reverse complement strand
AACACATCGAAAACGCAGTCATGAGCTTCTTCCAGTTCCAGAACCCGGAGTATCTGCTCCTGCTTCTCCTGTTACCAGTCCTCGGATGGCTGGCTGGGCGCACGGGGCCCGAAGCTGCCATTCGGTTTTCCAGCATCGCTCTGGCGAAAGAAGTGAGCCGGGCGCGACATAGCCGTCCCGGGCGCTTTCTCCTTGGACTGCGTCTGCTCGCTCTGGCGGCCCTCATTGTCGCACTGGCGCGCCCTCAAATGGCAAAGATGCACGATACGACCAATGCGGAAGGGATAGACATTGTAGTTGCGTTGGATCTCTCGCTATCAATGAAGGCGCTCGATCTTTCTACAAAGAAGAACATTGTTACGCGTTTGGATACAGCCAAAAAAGTTGTTGGTGATTTCATCGAGAAGCGCCCTTACGATCGGATTGCAATCGTCGCGTTTGCAGCCAATGCCTATGTAATCAGCCCACTTACGATGAATCATGACTGGCTAAAAAAAAATCTTGAGCGACTTGAGCTGGGCGAAATTGATGGAGCAGGCACTGCGATCGGAACTGCATTAGGAGTTAGTGTAAACCGTCTGCGTGATCATGAAGCACGCAGCCAAATAGTTATTCTACTGACTGACGGCGAAAATAATTCCGGCACACTTTCACCTGTCGCAGCAGCTGAAGCAGCTAAGAGCTATGGCGTAAAAGTTTACACTATCGCGACAGGCCAACAGGGGCGCGTCCCCACTCCTGAGATGACGCGCGATGATCGAGTCTTACGTGATCGCAATGGTGATCCTGTATACCGTGGGCGCAGTGAACTCTCGGGATACAATGAGACCGAGCTGACTGAAATTGCGGAATTGACTGGAGGCGTCTTTTACAAAGCAACTCAAGATGGCGATCTGGAACGTGTCTATGAAGCAATTGACGCTCTGGAGACGACGACTATCGAACTGCGTTCCTACGCCACATACACTGAGTACTTTGTCTGGCCTGCCCTTATTGGATTATTCCTTTTGAGTTTGGAGCAGCTCTTGAGCAATACCTGCTATCGCCGATTACCATGAACTTCGAAAACCCAATATGGCTCGTGACCACACCCATTATCGTTTTGGTGTTTTTCGTCGTATTCGCAGTTGGCTTAAGGCGTCGCGAAGATTTGTTACAGCAATTTGCCGCTGCGCGCCTCCTGGATCGACTAACTGAAAAAGCGAATCTATCTCGTATTTTTCTCAAAGGAGGCCTTATAGCACTTGCTCTGGCGCTCATTAGTATTGCCTTAGCACGTCCGCAGTATGGCATTGATTTTGTCGAGCGAAAAGCGCGAGGACTTGATATTGTTTTCGTACTTGATAGCTCAAAAAGCATGCTTGCTACAGATTTACGCCCTTCACGTCTCGAGCGCGCTAAATTATCGATTGCAGATTTGATTAATCGCTTGGAGAGTGACCGAATTGGATTGGTTGTTTTTTCCGGTAGCGCTTTTTTACAGATTCCACCAACACTCGACTATTCAGCTTTTCGTGAGAATCTGAATGCGATTGGCCCTGACAGTATTTCGCGAGGAGGTAGTGATATTGGACAAGCCCTGCGTGAGGCAGTGAAGGCTTTCCCCAAGGATAATAATTATAAGGTAGTCGTCTTACTCACAGATGGAGAGGATCTGGCAGCACGGTCAATTGAGACTGCTCGTGAAATTGCAGAAGATGGCATAAAGGTATATTCCATTGGCATCGGAACATCAGAAGGCACTTACCTCAAAGTAAAAACTGAAAACGGAAACGAAGAGTTTATTCGAGATTCCAGAGGTCAGCCAGTACGTAGCCAACTTGATGAAACAACCCTACAGAAGATCGCTCAATTAACGGGTGGAAGCTACAGTCGACTAAACAGTCAGTCGCTTGAAACACTTTACGATTCTGTGTTGGCGACACTACCACGCGAAGAACGTGAATCCGAAATGCAGGAAACCCGAATCGAACGTTTTCAATGGTTACTCGCTCTTGCGCTAGTTTGTCTAATTATAGAACTCCTAACCAAAAGGCGTGGAAAAAAATCATCATTATTTGTCCCCGCTCTCATCCTGATGAACTTAGCAAATCCAACAACCTCGGAAGCCCAGGAGACAGATATGGGATTTCAGAACGAATCTATTGATTCAACAGAATTTGAAGCGCTTCCCGATGACCCACGTCGTATCTTCAATAAAGCACACGAATCCCTTACCGAAGGCAACTATACCGAAGCAAAATACCTTTATGAAAAGGTGATCAAGTCCAGTGAGGACTTAGATTTGGAACGTGATGCTTTATACAACATGGCACATGCACTCAACCAGATTGGTGAAGTGTCTCTGCAAGAACAAGACTTTCAAAAAGCGGTTGAAATATGGAAACAAGCTGAAGAACTATTCGAAGCTGCCAAAGAGTTGGATCCCTCCGACACCACAAGCATTGCAGACGCGAAACAGATGGAAGCTCGTCGAGTCGCTCTGGAGGAACTGATTCAGCAACAGAAAAAGGAAGACCAGGAACCTCAGCAAAATAGCGACGACTCAAAGAAGCAGGAATCCGGCGATGAATCGGATGAAACTGAACAAAATGAGAGCGATGATTCTTCAACCAATGAAGAGTCTAACGAAACCGATGATTCCGAGTCTAAGCAGGAACAGGATACTTCTGAGCAACAGCAATCTAAAAATGAAGAATCTGTCGACGAACGGAACGGGCAATCCAGCGATTCTGAGCAGACTCAGGAGGAGGATTCTCAGTCTGCAGAAAATTCCGAGTCCGAAAAAACAGACAATGAAGCAGCATCTGAATCGACTGGAAACCCTGCAGAGGACATGCAGCAGGAAAACGAAGTGACTTCAACTGAAGAAGAGAATGCAGATGTATCTGAAAACGAAATGAGCGAAACAATACAGCCCAACCCCAGTCAGGAAAATACTTCTGCAGAAGGGGAAGAGACTACAGCAACTATCGAAGGGATGCAACTCTCTGATGCACAAGCACTTCTTGATAGCTTGCGAAATGCGGAACGATTGCTTCCTTTTACAGAATCCAGTGAAGAAGAAAGACAACGCTCTCAGCAAAATGGAAATAATCGTGATTGGTAATCTCTAACAATGAATGTACGAATTCTTACTTTTATCCTCTTAGCCTTTTTAGCTGTCTGTCTTCATGCAGACATCACGGTCAATGCCCGATTCGATCCAGTGCGTACAAACGTTGGCAGCACTGCTAAATATGTCGTGGAGATTACTGAAACCGATGTTGCGAAACTTCCACAAATCGAACGCATCACTTCTCTGCCCATTCCTGAAATAAATGGATTAATGTTACGTGGCGGAAGAACATCTACCAGCCAGCAAACGAATATCATCAACGGACAAGCTGAATACAGCGTTACACAGCAATTGATCATTGACGCAGTTGCTTCAGAAGTAGGCAGTTACACCATACCTGGCTACACGCTTCAATACAAAGGTGCTACGGTACAAGTCCCTGGCGCAACACTCACAGCTATCGAACGCTCTGCAAATGCTGCACCGACAGCGAATGAATTGGTGTTTCTTAATGTAGATACTCCTGAGGAGCTTTATGTAGGCCAAACAACACCTGTAACGCTCAAATTATATGTTTTAGGAAACGTTCAACTCCGCGGAATAAGCGCTTTTGAACGTGATGCGGATGGATTTACTATTAGTGGTGGGCCAACCGAAGGTGAAGCAACTGAGAGCATGGAGAGCATTAATGGGCGCCGCTATCGAACATATAGTTGGCCGATGATGATCACTCCGATTATTGTAGGCGAGCAGCCAGCAAACTTCCAATTTACCGTGAATGTACGATTACCCAGCCAGCGCAACACGCGTAACAGTCCCCTCGGAAACAGCATTTTCGACGACTTTTTTGGACGTGCAGAACAAATAAATGTCAACACGAAGGACAGCCGCGTAAATGTACGCCCACTTCCAACAAAGGGGCAGCCTGAGAGTTTCTCGGGCGCGATTGGTCAGTTCAATATCAAAGTTAGTTCCGACAACAAATCAACCCGCTTGAATGAACCAATCATGCTCTCGCTTAAGATTAGGGGAAAAGGAAACTTCAACCGCATCCAGGCACCTAAACTAAACAATGTAGAGGACTGGCGCAGTTATTCTCCGGAATCTACCTTCACAGCAGATTCAGCAAATGAGCTCAAAGGCACAAAGCGTTTTGACTACGTATTTGTCCCGGAAAAAGCAGGCACGCTTGAACTACCGGAAGTCAGCTTTTCATTTTTCGATCCGGCGGTCAAAGAATACGTCGAGCTTAGCAGCCCGGCAATTGCAGTCGAAGTAGTTCCGTCCAACATCCCATTAGCTGGGATACCTGCTTCAACTGACTCCAAGAACGGAACTGATGAAGAACCACCGGCTAACCTGACAAGAACTCTCGAACCCGAAGAGGTTTTGTCCACACTCGACTATCAGCCTAAGAAAGGTCGCACTGTTTCTGCGAACGGCAGCATCACTCCGTTCTTTTACTGGCTCAACAGCAGTTTGCTCGTGATCGCCTCCACTGCCGCCATCCTCATCTATCAACGCCAACGTCTGCTTAAAAGTCCTCATTACGAGCTGGTTCATAATACCCGACAGGAACTCAAAATAGCATTAAACAAAACCACCAGCGAAGACACAGCTACCTTTTTCAGTAATGCTCAGAAGGCGATTCGTCTGGCAGCAACCATACAAACAAAATCCAGCCTACAGACTGCTCACCTAGCCACACTGGAAACACATTTAAAGAAATCAGGAATGGACGACGCAACCATAGACCAAATCCGGAATCTGTTTGAGACCGCTGAGAAACATCAGTTTTCCGGTCATCAACGTGAGGTCAGCCTGGATGAACACCGCAAACAATTAAAAACCCTTTTAAAAGTAATTACAGACTAACTTAAATTTTTTGTACACATGCTCTGTGCCAAGAATAGGATCTTTACAAAAAAGGTAGCCCAGGAGCGTCATCGCTCCGCACAAACATCCCACGCGCTTTTGCCAACAGGATGCAAGTTCGCACCGGGACGGTGCGGCGCTACCCATGACAACAAGTACATCTCATATCTTTTGTATAGATGATGTAGGATTCGTTATAAAATCGTTACGATTCAAACCGCTTATGAAAAACCGTTCGATAAACTCTTTAATTACTTGTTTTAGTATCATGCGCACCGTTTGTATTTGCAGCTTAGCCCTATTCTGTTCCGGTATAATTAGTGCCGCATTTGCTTCTGAAAGCGAACAAAGTGAGTCACCATCCACCTTTCAGGCTGGTATTGAGGCCTACGAAGACGGCGATTACACCACCGCAAAAGCAAAATTCCTTGTTGATTTAGAAGAGAATGAAACTGCTGCAGCGCGCCACAACCTTGGTCTGACTATATTAAAGCTGGACCAACCGGCGCTGGCTGTCTGGCAACTGGAACGAGCCTTGCTCTTGGACCCGTTTAACAAGGACTACCGCAACAAACTGAATCTAGTTCGAGAGCAACTCGGCATTTCTGAAAGTCCTGCTAAATGGTACGATCCGTTAAGTCAGGTCTTTTCGATCAGAGTCTGGTTAATTGTCGCAACCATAAGCTTCTGGACACTGGTTGCCGTAATTGTTCTACCTGTGGTAATCAGAAAACCCGCAAGCAATCGAGTTAGACTGCTACAGCTTTGTTCTACGTTAGCGCTCGCAATATCTCTGGTAGCGCTTTGGTTAAACAATACAAGCCTGGAAATGGGAATCGTCCTATCAGAAGGCGATGAGACGCCTTCTCTACACGCAGCTGCATCCAACGCTGCGCCGGAAACCGGATTTGCGCGCCCCGGCGAACGGGCGCGTATCCTCAACCAATACAATGATTTCTACCAGGTCAGAACCGAAAGCTCTGCTACCGGATGGATATCTAAAAACGTATTCAGGCCACTGGCAGATTAGGCATTCAGAAGTATGGTCATAGCAAAACTCACAATTTGTACAGGTGTAACCGCCTCGCTCTGTCGAGGCGTTGTGTGGCCAGAACAGAAGTCGGCACGGCGACAACACCATCGAAAGGCTCATCAGAACGTTGAAAGCTCAAGGCTTCTTTAGCATCTTCCGAAAAGAACGGCGACAGAGCGCCGTGACTACAACAAAATTAATCTCATGGAAGATGAGTCTGATCATGTAATGTTCCTGTAGAGTAAAACTCACGATGATTTGCACAGGTGTAGCCGCCTCGCTCTGTCGAGGCGTTGTGTGGCTAGAACAGAAGTCGCACGGCGACTGAGCGCCGTGGCTACACATAAAAGTTTTAAAGAATGTACAGATAATTCTCTGTTTAGCTATAGATAACAATAAAACGAAAATTCGACGGAGATGCGATTTCTCTTTTTACTCCGTAGCGCCGATTCCGCGGCTCAAAATACTCCGCAGTCCTGGTTCGAGTTCTGCAGTATTGAGCCAACTTAACGCTTCTTCAGGCTGGCTCGCTGCCCACGTTTGAACGGAATGGGTTAACGTTTCAACCCGTTGGTCAGGATCTGAAATATTGTTGCTCCAAGTGACAGCTACTTCGGGTTCAAATTCATTCATTGTTGAAACAAAACCAACGATCGCTTTATCACGCTGAGGTCCGGGTGGAGTTTGATTAAGCCAAGTAGATGCAGCGACAGAGTCAGTGCGACTCCATTCTTCCAAGATCGTTTTTAGGTTTTCCGATCGGTTCAGAGGATCTTCCTGATTGAGTCCAGCCTGCCAGTTCAGAGCCTCCTCGGGATCTTCCTGCGCAAGGGTTCTTACATAGGCATCGACAGAACCAGGCGCTTCGTGAGCTTCTGTTACCGAGCGAAGTAATTGCTCAGCTTCTTTAGGATCAGCCTCTGCATAGTACTGAACACCCTGATTGAAAAGCTCCACATCGCCGTTGAACTCAGCCTCAGAAAATGCCCAAATTGCAGCCGCTTTTGGATCTGTACTCGCCCAGGATTCAATCAATGCTTCTGCAGTCGTACTACGGAGACTACCTGTTGGCAACTGACTCACCCATTCGGACGCCTCTTCAGGATTTTGACTGACCCAGTTGGTCGCCAAGGTCTTCGCAGCGGCCAACTTGCTACCATCATTAACCATGCCATCGATCCACGTAGCGGCGGCTTTGGGATCCTGCTGGCTCCAAAGCTCAATGCCGGAATGCAGTGTTTCCAAACGCGCCAATCCCTGTGCATTGGTCTCCAGCCAAAGCAAAGCATCTTCAGCATCTTCAGCTGCCCAAAGCGCGACAATTTCCAGCATACCGCGCAACCGATCTTTGCCATCTGCTTCGGCTTGAAGCCACTCCATAGCAGATGCAGGGTCTTCCTGGGCACGCCGACGCGCCTCTTCAAGAAAGGGATCTTCAACATCTTTTGGAGATGGAATGATCTCTATCGTCTCATCATCCGGCAACAAATCATCATATACCAGAGTTTCGATGGACTCTTCTGGTTGTGGTGGTTCGGTTTCTTCAGTAACCAATGGCTCGCGATTAACGATCTCCCAAGCCTCCCGGAAGCGATCCCACTTCTCACCTAAGGTTCCGAGATAGAGTAAAGTTGCTAATGTAACCAAGCTGATAAAAGCAAGTATGAGTGCGCTGCGGACAATCCATTTCATAGCGAACTAACTTAAATTAAAAAATTCTTTCGTACTTTCGGTAGTGCGCGTACCAAGTTCTTTACAACTAACGTTTAGAGATTCAGCACATTTTTGGCCGATATGAGCCAGAAATGCGGGCTCATTCGACTTTCCGCGATGCGGTTCGGGTGCAAGATAAGGACAATCGGTCTCTAGCATCAGTCTCTCAATACCCTGATAATTAAGCGCTTCGCGCACATTGGAAGCGCTTTTGTAAGTAACAATTCCTGTGAATGAAGCGCGACCACCGCGCTGATTAATCTGGGCAATTTCATCAGGACCGTAGGAAAAACAATGGAATACAATTTTACTCCATTCGACTTCCGATTCATCGATCATACGGACACTATCCTCAAAAGCGTTACGGCTGTGTATGATGACGGGACAGCCTAACTCGCTCGCCAGCGAAAGTTGCTGCCGAAATGCTTCTTCCTGGCGGATCATCACTTCACCTGCCTGAACCGGATCTTTCGGTAGGTGAAAATAATCGAGTCCGATCTCACCAAGTGCGACCGGTTCGTGCGAAGGCATGAAAAAAGTGGATATTTGAGAAGTCACCTCAGCCCAGTCCGCATCCACGTAACACGGGTGCAAGCCAACTGTGTAATCAATGCGACCTGGATAACTTGCGTGCATCTCACGATAAGGCACCCAGTCTTCCGGCGAAGTACCCACGGTTATCAGGCGGTGAACTCCTGCATCAGCAGCTCGTCCCAGCACCGGCTCCAATTCACCTTTATTTTTAAATCCAAGTAGATGGCAATGGCTGTCAATGAGTTCCATAGGGATAAAATCTGTTTGGGAGTTTAACTAGCTAAGACCGGCAAGAGCTTTGTTTAGTCCGTTTATGAAGTGGTTATAACTTACAAATGTATTCTTTTCTGATTCAACGCTAAGGTATTTACCAATTTCACGAGAGCCAGAAATTTTGTGATATTTTTTATTTGTAATTTTGGCCAATTCGACCGACGGCTTTACTATCTTATCAGGATTTCGGTATTTTGAGTTTCTTGAAAACTTACTTAATTTATCCACTTTTAAAGCTTTTCCAACAGCTTCAAGTTCTCCGAAGTACCAACTTTCCAGTTCTCTGCAGGCAATGCGTACTGTGGCTGAATGCTTACCGGCTACGGCACATTTTCCTACAAGTTTTCGTTTTATTTCACGGCAATCTCCTGAATCCTGATCACGCAACACAATAAATGCAGTTTCAGGATAAATCCATCCACGCAAACGCTTAACTATCTGCCTTTTCAAATCAGATTTTCCTTCAAATACAACATAGCGAACATTGACCTCTTCCTGAAGTAACCTCGGCAACAAACCTTCCAAAGCAGCTTTCGCGGAAGCTTCTTCTAAAAATAAAACCAACTGTTTCACTGCGGATCTGCTCCTTCAAAAAAACCCTGCTTCCAAAGATAACCCATTTTGTCACCAGCGAGCATATATGCTGAAATCTGCTCATCATCATTTGCTCTTATTATTTGAGTGTAGCCGTCAACTTTTTTGAGCCAGAATACTTCCTCAAGCTCAATGCCATTAAGAAAATCTGGCGAATGCGATGAAACAAAAACTTGTCCGCCTCTATTTGCATACTCTCTAAACTCTTCAGCGAGCTCTAACAGAAGCGACGGGTAAAGCTGATTTTCCGGTTCTTCAACGCAGAGCAATGGATGTGGCATCGGATCATAAAGCATGGTTAAGTAAGCCAACATTTTTATTGTGCCATCAGAGACATATCTTGCCAGAAAAGGATCTTCAAAGGCGCCATCCTGAAATTTCAACAGTATCCGACCTTCTTCAGTTTGTTTTGATTCGACATTGGAGATACCAGGCACCCGACTTTTTAATTTTTCGATAATAGTACTAAAAATATTCCTGTGCTGATTATGAAGGTACTCAATAACTAAAGATAAGTTCTCACCTTCCCTTGAGAGATGCTCTGCATACCCTGATTCTTGTTCCGGACGCGCTCGGCTAATATGAAAATCGGAGACATGCCATTGTTCGATCAAATCTCCCAGCGCCACTACCGCAGGAAACCGTTCAAACTGAGACAATCCCTTGATTGCCAGAAGGTCGGAAGATTTAAGCACCTCTTCTTCGCGGTTCAACTGGCTTTCGTCATCAACTTCTTCAATCTCATTCGTAACAGCAAAGCCTTTCCCATTTGAAAAATCCAGATAGTGCCAGGGTTTTCCACGTTTATGGCGGCGGTATTTAAGAATTTCACGATTGATAATTGCACGACCATTCTCTTCACCAATACTGAGTAAATAGGTTACCAGCGGAGAAGATGGCTCTGGGCGAAACTTAATTTCTATCTCGATATCGCCTTCGGTTCCACGGCTTCGAACTTCGCGGATCCCCCGGCTGCCTCCAAGTTTTGCCAGAGCAGTCGTAACATTGGCGGTCATTGCATCTCGCAGAAAACCAAAAACCTGAAATAAAGTCGACTTACCAGTTCCGTTTGCCCCAATGATGACTGCAAATTTTGGAATATCACGCATCTCGACGTCCTTAAACGCTCGAAAATTCTTTAACTTTATTTGGGTAATTTGCATTTGATGCGAAGTTTTTCAAAAAGTGATACTACTACGACCTAGTTGGATAAAAAAACTATTAGTGCAAGGATTTTGCTCAATAGAGCTGAAGTCTGTTCAATTGAGAAACGGTTCAAATTATCCTTGTATGCCTTTGATGACAAACACTTCCGAGTTTGATAGCTTTTCTAAAGAACCCTTATAATATCACTAGCTGTGGCACGTTTGTGAACAGTAATTTCAAAGTAATGGCTGTTTTCTTAACACCGACAATTCTAGCAAGCGCTTTACGATAAACTTCAAGTTGTGGACGATGATGTTCCGTGGCTTGCTCAATTGTCTTATCAGCATGGATACGGTCAGTTTTGAAGTCGATAATTTCGGCATGGCTGATGGCGCCGTTTTCATTCCGGTAAAGAACAACGCGATCAAAGATACCGTTCACAAACTGATCATCTTCGACATAACTGAAGGCACGCTCGCGCCAAACAGTCGTTTGCCCAGAAGGCTGAGTAAATAGCTCACGAATTTCCGGCTGAGCAAAACAGCTGCGCAGTGTCTGTTCGACTGATTCATCTAAAATTGGCGGCAGTCCAGTATACCACTTGATCTGCTCAAAAACATCATGAACCTGAGTCCCGAAGTTCGCGGCGGTTTGCTCCAAATCAAAGTATATAGCAGCCGAAATTTGCCGCGACTCCTGAGCTGACGGTCGAGAAAGCTGAAGTCTTGGATGAGCTGGAGCGAAAGTATTTGTCTCAGAAACAATCCTTTGAACAGGTTCAGCAACTTTGGGCTCAAACGCCTCATACCATTCGGAATCGCCAGTACTCCAAATAGTTGGGTAGGTCTTTTGAAATTTAAAATCTCCAGTTTCAGGCTCCGCTTGAGATTCACTTCCCAGAACCTGTTTCAGAAAGTGAACTGGTGATGTCTGATGAGCGCGTTCGAGATCACTGATCATGTATAGCCCACGTTTGGCTCTGGTCATTGCGACGTAGAGAGCGCAAAGATTACCAAAATCGCGCTGACTGGTTGTTTGAGTTAGCAATTGTTTTAACTCGGGATCAACTTGCATAAACTCTTTGCGAATCGGTTGCAAAAGCCAACGAGTGTTGCCCTGCTCGTCCTGAAATGGTGTGATCGCCGTTTCAGCACGGGAATACTTGTCTTCATTTATGTAGAGTACAACATCGTACTCAAGACCTTTGGATTTGTGAATCGTTTCAACAACAACGGCTTTTTCGGATTTGGAGTCACCTGAGCTGCTTGCCTTTAGAAATTGAATTAAGTTGTCGATGTTCAGGACGGGTTCGCTATCGAACGCACGAGCCTGATCTATCAGTTGTTGTAAACGCTCACGGTGCCAGTCATCCTCTTCATTTAGATGGGCAGTTATTTGTTCAGCAGCCCATCGCAGCGCGCTTTCGCAACTTTCAGAAAACAGACGTTCTAGCAGAAAAACCGCAGAATGAACAAGTCCGGGGCCTTGAGTTGATTCATCGATTAGCTGCAGATAACCGCGTGCAAGCATATCGCGCGGGTGTGCCGCCAACTGAAGCAAAGCAAGTAAGGCAACACCAGCGGCATTATCCGATGCAGGTTTAACCGCCGAACCATTGTGAACCGGCAATTGACAATTTTCTCTCAAATAGTCGGCAATCTCATTTGCATTGGCATTCTTACGCACAAGAATACCGACACTGAGTCCACGTTCAATCGGATTAAGGTCGTTCAAAAGCTGCAGAATCAGTTCATTGCGCGTAGGACTTTCATCTTTTTGAACTTTCAGCCAACAGGCAAAGCCGCTCAGTGATTCTGTTGCGGGAGAGACTTCGTGTACCTGCCAACTGCGTTTCCAGCGGGCAACTGCATCTGCAGAAAACGTCTCGGCGAGTGCGCTCTGGTCACCAAAAACTGTATTGACTGCATCGATGATGGGCAGCGCCGAGCGCCAGGAGGTGGAAAGCGGTTTTTGCTCAATGCGCTCATAACCACCACGATTATACTGTCTCCGGATGTCATGGAAAAGGCGGTCATCGCTGTTACGCCAGAGATAGAGACATTGCTTGGTGTCACCGACGTAGAAGAAAGAACGTCCTCCTGAATTATCTTGGACAACCTCGTCAATCAGATTTGCAACGACCTTCCATTGCGACCGGCTGGTATCCTGAAATTCGTCGAAAAGCCAGTGGTCGAAATGTCCATCCAGTCGGAAATCCATAAGCTGACGGGTTGCCTGATCTACGTGATGCATGGGCGAATTCTGGGATTCCGGGCTCAGCAGATGCGTAAGATCTGCAAATGTGAGCTGGCCATTACGGCGAACTGTCTGATCGTAGTACCTATGATACGCCTGCAGTATTCGATACACGCCCTGGGTGTTGTTCAATGAACGATGCAGATGGTGCCAAACGATTATTTTTAGGCAATCACCCAGCGCCTGACAAAGCGGTCTGCCAAGTTCAATATCCTTGTAAATCTTAATACTTGCCCGACCTGCAAAAATATCCGGAGCGACTGAAAATGCTTTATTGAGCAAAGCATTTGTCTTCTCGTCTTTTCCGTAGTTGCGGATGCACTCGGCAGCAGTGTCGAATGCATTTGTTTGAGCTTTGGTTAGATTGTCGGGAACTACAGCAAGCAGGTTGCTTGCCAATCGATCCCAATCCGGTAATGAATCGCTCTTCCAAATACAGCCACGAGGCCAGATCGTATTCACCTGCCCCCAACAATCTACTTCTGGCCGATCTAAATAATACTCGTACAGATGCTCGATATACTGCGAGACTACTTTCTCGATACTGCGCGAATTCATACCGTAGGTGGCCTGTTTGAATGCATGCCAGAATTCTTTCAACTCGCGGGCCGTTGCTCCGGGTCGATGAACAATCTCGTCGCGAGTTATATTACGTATGCGCACCGCGCCCATTTCGTCCAGCAACTCCAAATTTTCAGAGAGCCCGAGTTCCAGCGAAAAGGCTGACACCACTCTAAAAAAGAAGCTATCGAGCGTTTGCAGATTTAATTGGTGCATGCTTTTCACAAGCAACTTCAGCAAATGCTGGTAGCTGTTACAATCGGCATTGATCGAAAGTTCCCGAGAGAGCGAAGCAGCATGAGTATCGCTTTCCGCCGCAGTGCAGAGCTTTTCAACAATTTTCTGAAAAAATTCTCCTGCAGCAGTGCGGGTAAAGGTCAGCACAATAATTCGCTCCGGTTGTTTAAATTGGTGCAGCAGATAAATAAACCGATTGGTAAGCGTATAAGTTTTCCCCGAACCGGCTGAGGCTAAAATTGCGCTGTGTTTCAATGAGTCCACCACTAAGTTATTCTCCAACGGTGTGAAGTAAGCGATAAAAAATTAACCCAAGCAAGCTGTCACCAAAATCATTAACGTGCCCATATGCAAACACTGACAACCAACATCAAAGACAAATTCTTCGCACCAGTTTTTCTGCTCTCTCAAGAGCAAAAAACTCCAGAGCATGTAGCGAGTACAACGACAGAGAACATTTAAGTTCGGGCATCGAACGAGTTACTGCACACCATGACCAGTAATTCATGAAATTCTGTTTCAAAGCATCTTGTAGAATAGGAGATCATGAAAACTTTTAAGGTTTAAAGCGGCTCACGAGGACCATAAAGAGCAGTTCCAACGCGCACTTGTGTTGATCCAGCTGCAATTGCGATTTCCAGATCCTTGGTCATTCCCATGGAAAGCTCTGGAAGGAGTACACCAAACCCATCCGCCAAACGATCACGAATATCACGTAGATTTTCAAAGGCCTCTTTTGCGACGTCCATATCATCCGAAAGAGGTGCAATCGCCATCAATCCGTCTACTCGAAGGTTACTAGCTTCAAGCGCTGATTCCAGCGCAGTTTGCATCTCCTCTGGCTCAAAACCAAATTTTTTTGGATCATTTCCTGAATTGCACTGTATCAATATGGGTAATGACTTATCAATACTTTCTGCCCGGTGATTCAAATGACTCATCAATTTCAAGGAATCTACGGATTGTATACGGTCAAAGATTGAAACTGCATCCTTGGCTTTGTTCGTTTGTAAATGGCCAATTAGTTCCAAGCGCGTTCCATCGGTCACGAGAGGCTTTTTCTGTTTTGCTTCATGAACACGGTTTTCGCCAACAGTTCTAAGTCCTGAACGGGTCGCATAATGTATTGCACCGATCGGATGACGTTTTGTTACTGGAAGGATCTGAACGTCTTCGGCAGACCTTCCGACACTTTGACAAGCCGACCGTACTCTTCGCCTTATCAACTCTAAATTATTTCTAAAAACTTCGAAGGAAACCATCTCTATTAGTAATTTTCTACAATTTGTGCGTTTTAATAAGTAATTCTATTTGCTTACTGCATTATAAGATATTTATTTCGTAAAAATTAATTATGAATATTCAAAACTTCAAAATTTTCTCTGATTTAGTAGATAGCGAAAGTTTTTCGCGCGCAGCCAAGCTTAACGGCATTACACAGTCAGCTGTGAGCCAACAACTGCGTGCCATGGAAAAGCACTTTAATGTGCTTATCGTGGATCGCAGTCAAAAACGTTTCCGCCTGACGCGTGAGGGTGAAAAACTGCACAAATCTTCCCAGGAAATTCTCCAACTCTACGATATGCTCAATATTGAATTGCAGGAGATGAAAAAGGTGATCAGTGGAACCATTCATATCTCAACGGTTTACAGCATCGGGCTGCATGGCCTGCCCCCTTACGTGAAATCGTTCCTCTCCAAATTCCCCAAAGTAAACATTCGTATCGAATACCGTCGAGCTAGTATGGTTTACGAAGATGTTTTATCAAACACAATCGATTTGGGGTTAGTTGCTTATGCACAAAAACACAAGCAACTCGAAGTTTTGCCCTTTGACGACGACATACTCGTTTTGGTTGCCAGTCCAAATCACCCGCTCGCCCAGGAAACATCAATCGATATAAAAGATTTGGCGGACCAAAAATTTGTTGGCTTCGAACCCGACATACCGACGCGAAAGGCAACGGATGCTATTTTCAAAGAGGAAAATATAGAAATTGAGCCGGTAATGGAGTTTGATAACGTCGAAACAGTAAAACGTGCAGTCGAAATCAACGCAGGCATGGCAATTGTACCACGAACTACAGTTGAACACGAATTATCACAGGGTTTACTTAAAGTTATTGATTTCAAAGACAAAGTTTACAAACGTCCGCTGTTTCTGATTCACCGCAAAGGTCGTATCCTCACACCTGCAATGAGAAAGCTGGTCGAGCTTCTAACCACAAAAAAGCTGGATCGCTACGGCAAACCAGTTAAAGACACTGATATAGAATCAGAATAGCAGCGATGACGTCCAGTTAATTAGGATGATTTTGCGTTATGAAAATCTTCGTCGTTTTAGCTCTGATTACAGCTACCTTAAGCATCATGTCTGCTGACATTCCTGCTGGCATTGAGCCGATCCGGGCACTTGATGGAATTCAAGAATATAGACTGACCGATAATGGTCTTCGCATATTACTGATGCCCAGTGAGAATATGCCCGTAGCGACTGTCATGGTCACTTATGAGGTAGGCTCGCGTAATGAGGTAACCGGCACAACCGGCGCAACCCACATACTGGAACACATGATGTTCAAAGGTACTGAACGCTTCAGCAGTGATAACGATACGGACTATTTCAATCAAATGGAACGCATCGGTGCGCGGTCAAATGCGACCACCTTTTTTGATCGCACAAACTACTATGCAACGCTACCGAGCAAGTATGTCCCGCTGGCAATTCAACTGGAAGCTGACCGTATGCGAAATCTACTCATTCAAGAGGAAGATCTCCGCTCGGAAATGACCGTCGTTCGAAACGAGTACGAACGCGGCGAAAATAATCCGATGCGCACACTGGTAAAAGAAATCTACGCAAGCGCATTCATAGCTCATCCCTATGGTCACCCGACCATTGGCTGGCTTTCTGACATTGAAAATACGTCCACTCAGAAACTTCGTGCATTTTACGATACCTATTACTGGCCTGAAAATGCTGTGCTGACTGTAATTGGTGGATTTGATCCGGACGAAACACTACGAGCCATTAAACAATTTTACGGTTCTATCCCTAATTCACCGCAACCAATACCAGCGGTTGAGATGGAAGAACCAGAACAGCTGGGTCCAAGACATATCACTATTGAACGTGCTGGTAAAGTGGGAATTGTTATGGTGGCTTACAAAGCTCCAAAAGGAGATCACGAAGACTGGGCCGCTCTAACCTTGCTTGAGCAAATACTTGGCGCTGACAAGACGGGCCGCCTTTACAGAGCGCTGGAAGACAAAGGCAAAGCCAGCGCAACATTTACTTACGCTCCACAGCTTCGTGATCCCGGGCTTTTCATGCTCGCAGCTTACCTAACCCCTGAATCAAACCATAAAGAAACCGAGAGAATCATTGCTGAAGAGATCGAAAGAATTATTAAAACCAGCGTTACACAAGATGAACTCGAACAGGCTAAATCAGCAATCAAAGCCGATGTTATCTATGAGCGAGATGGTTCCTACGCAATTGCAGGTCAGCTAAACGAAGCAATTGCTATGGGAAACTGGACAAAATACGTTACCTTGCCAAAAGCTATTCAGGCTGTCAGCGCTGAGGACTTACAAAAAGTAGCGGCAAAATACTTCATTAAAAAACACAGCACCACTGGTTGGTTTGTGCCCAGTAGTTCAGAATCTACACATTTGAACGCTTCCGGTCCCGGCCCGAACTACTTTCGTGATCCTGAAGATTCTGTTGATATCCAAGCTTTTCAAAATAAGTCCGAGCAAACTGCAATAAGCTCTGAAAAGCCTGTAATTGCCTTTTCGAATAATCTACAGAGCACAAAAATTGGTGATATCGAAATTACGGCTATTGATATGCCAATTACGGATGTCGTTTCATTTGTAGGCTGTTTTGCAGCAGGTGAAACTCTTAGTCCAAATGAATCGCCGATACTTGCAAGCATGACAGCCGCCATGCTTGACCAGGGCACCCAGCGTAACAATCGTTTTCAGATTGCTGAAATGCTAAACCGAATCGGAGCCGACATCACATTTAGCGCTGGCGCACATTCACTTCAATTTTCTGGAAAATTTCTACGGAAAAATGCTGGCGTAGTGATCGATTTACTCGCTGAGCAATTGAGAGAGCCCGCCTTCGATGCCAACGTCCTTGAGACACTGAAAAGCCGTAAAAAAGCACAGCTGCTGCAGGTGATCGATAATCCAGATTATCGTGCAGATACCATGATCAATCAATTGCTATATCCGAAAACCCATCCCAACTATTCCGAGGATATTTCTATTTTACTGGAAAACTTGGAATCGTTGACTATTAACGATATCAAGCAATTTCATGCTGATCACTACGGCCCAAAATCATTACAGCTTGTCTTTGCCGGTGACATTGACTTTGAGCAAATCAAGGCCGCAGTCGAGCTAGCTTTTGATGGCTGGGAAGGCGGTGTTGATTATCCGGCTGAGCATTCCAAACAACTTGAGAACAGTCGACAAAACGAACGCATCTTTATTGCTGACAAAACCAGCGCTGCGATTCGATATGCCTACAACACCGGCCTCCGGCGTACGAGTGAAGACTATATACCTTTCATGATTGGAAATTATATACTCGGTGGCAGCTTTAACTCACGGCTCATGCAGGAAGTACGTGTAAATCAAGGCCTAACTTACAGCATAGGCTCAAGCCACACTGGAGATATATTGACTCCCGGACACTGGAAACTTAATGCCAGCTTCTCCCCTGCTCTACTTCAGGAAGGTTTCAAGGCAGTTGAATCAGTTACCGCAGACTGGTATAAAAACGGAGTCAGCGAAGATGAAGTAGATCGTGCAATTGAAACACTTTGCGGCTCTTATCTAGTAGGACTTTCGACCACAGGGAGCGTTGCAAATCAAGTGCTCAGCTTTATTCAACGTGGGTTTGATCCAGAGTATATTGACGAATATCCAAAGAGGCTCCGATCAGTTACTTCCGACCAAGTGAATGCCGCTATTCGAGAGTATTTCGATCCACAACTGACCACTCGTGTTGTGGCAGGTTCTCTAATGGGGCCCAAGCCTATAACTGATGCACAACAAAAAGAGGAAAGCATTATTGTAAAACTTGATGCGCCGGACGCAGGTTGGCACATCGAAATCAAAAAGATTTACCAAACCAGTGAGAGCCTGGTTGTAATTTCTCAGTTGCAGCGCGACGAAGATGTAACCAGCGCTGTTGTCAGCACAATATCTGACAGTGTACAAGTTGACAAGCCTGGCAATGACTTGCCCGTTCGGCATTACATACTTGGCAAGACTTGGGATTGGGGCGACTTGTCTAAGTACAACTTTATCGAGTCCATGGACGTGTTCGGCACTGCGCTCGATAATGCAAAACTAATTTACGAGAAATAAAACACACAAATAATTATCTGAAAATTACAGCTTATGCCAAAAATTGATGTTGAAACACTCAGATTCATACTGCAGCGCAACGAGTCCGACATTCGCAAAGTTGCTGAAATTATGAATGAGGTTGAGCTTGAGTTAAAAGCAGAGGAGGAAGAACGAGCGCTCCGTCCTCCGCCTGTTAAAAAACAATTCGTGATGCTGGTGTCCGATCCGGAAGGCGTCCTTGCAGAAAAAGACATGGTTGGCTGGGTTGCACAAATACCAGAAGATGACAGCGTCGCTTCTACTTCGAGTCGTATTCACAGCGCTGCTTATGAGTATAATGCCACACCTAAAGGCGCTCGCATGCCTGTTGAAACGGTTGGAGAAGCCTGTGAAGTCGTTCCGGCAAAATTATTCAAAGAGCAATCTGTGTGGATAAAATCTAAAACGCCCCTGTTGATTGTTCCAACCATTAACGAGATACCCACAGAAAAAATCGAAGCGTCCTAAAACTGAAAACATAACCGCCAAAACGTTTAAAATGGAATCCTACACATTTAAACCCGCCACATTCCTTTTTGTACTTTTCACTGTCTCCGTATCACTGACGCAGATAGTACAGGCACATTGCCAAATCCCTTGCGGCATTTACGACGATCACGCACGCGTACACGATATGTTGGAAGATGCAGCTACTATAAAAAAAGCTACAGTAAAACTAGCGGAACTGTCTGGTAAAGAAGATGGGCAATCGGTTAATCAGGCTGTCCGTTGGGTATCTAACAAAGAATCACACGCTCAGAGCATTATTGCTACAATCTCTGACTACTTCCTCACCCAACGTGTTAAACCAGATCAAGATGATTACTCCGAGCGTTTGGCTAAACACCATGCCGTTATAATTGCAGCGATGAAAGCTAAGCAAAGCGCAGCAAGCGCTCATGCAGACGCACTAGCTAAAAGCATAGAAGCGCTTCTGGATTACTATCCCGAACCTAATCACACAAATTAGTTTAAAAAGCGGCATCCGAGCTGCTTCCGATTGTAATAGTTAGGCTTTATGCTTTTACAGTAAAGCATCGTTCTTTTTTGGCGCTAATATGCTGTTATGCTATATTTCCTAAGATCATTTTTTGAAAATACTTGGGGGATGGTCGCTGAGATGAGTCCGTATCTGATTCTCGGTTTTTTAATTTCTGGGCTATTTTATTTGGCAATCAGACCTGAATCTGTACAGAAACTCCTTGGAAAGCCTGGGCTAAGCGCAGTAGTAAAATCCTGTCTGGTAGGTATACCTATACCACTTTGCTCTTGTTCAGTTGTGCCAGTGGCAGCTTCACTGCGCAAAGATGGAGCCAGCCGGGGCGCTACCGCTGCTTTTATCAGTTCGACTCCACAAACTGGTATTGATAGTATTTTTGCGACCTACTCACTCATGGGTGGGCTATTTGCCACGGTGCGCGTGCTGGTTGCTTTTATTTCAGGAATTGCAGCCGGGATTTTGATTGAGCTGTTTTGCAATCGAAAAAGTTCAGAAGAAGAGACTGACATCAGTAAAAAAAAGAACGACTGTTGCAACAAGCAGGTTACAAAGCGCGCTGGACTGAAGCAATCGCTTTACTATGGGTTTGTAAAATTGCCGTCTGAATTAGCTGTTGCACTAATAGTGGGGCTTCTACTTGCCGGTCTAATTGCGACATTACTTCCTACAGATTTATTCGAAGGCTCATTGGGTTCAGGTCCGGCTGCATTTTTAATCGCTACTCTAGTAGGTCTCCCGCTTTATATATGTGCAACGGCGTCCATACCTATGGCATACGCGCTAATTACAGCAGGGCTTTCCCCGGGCGCAGCCCTTGTCTTCTTGATTGTAGGGCCTGCTACCAATACAACGACTGTTGTCACAATCTGGAAAATCATTGGTCGTAAAGCAACAGGTATCTACCTAGCTAGCCTTTTAATCATATCATGGTTGGCTGGTTGGATTTTTAATGCCGGCATTAGCTCTCAATTGGTCAATGAACACGTACACTTACACGAAACATCGGCGTCAAGTATCTGGCAGCACGTTTCCGGCATTTTACTGATCACTATCCTGACGTTCAGTCTTTTTAGTCAAAAATCGCGGTCTATTGAAACAGAATGCTGTAACCGTTAGAATTTAAGGATTTGTTTCGCTTTGCTCTCTTGGTCCGGTTCTTAATTCGCCATTGCCTGAAAGTAGGATCGCTAACGGACGCGTCGTAGGAAAGTAAGAGCAAATGATTACGATGATAACAGTAATCGGCACACAGAGAAACATGCCGGGAATACCCCAAATTGATCCCCACAATCCCAAGGAAAGCAGTATCACTATCGGGCTAAGATTTAGCCGACTGCCCATTAATCGAGGTTCAAGTAAACTGCCAATACAAAACTGTATAGCAGTTAGCACTGAAGCGGTAATAATAAATGGCTCATGAGTATCAAATTGTACCAACGTCAGTAATGATGGAAAGGCCGTTGCAATAATTGAGCCAATCGTTGGAATAAAGTTGAGCAGAAAAATCAGAACTGCCCAAAAGCTGGCAAAATGCACGCCTACCACATTCAAAACCAGATAGCTACAAAAACCAGTAATAGCGCTGGTCAGAACTTTGATGCCAATGTAAGTGCGGATGTCCGAACGAATTTTTTCAATGATTCCGAATACATCCTCGAGACGCTTCGGATCACTCACCAGCGCCTCGATTTTAGCAGAAAAGGTACGCTGATCGATTAGCAGAAAGATTAGATATACAGTTATAATACCCATTCGGCTTACCAGATCACCTACAGTACCTCCAAAATTTTGCAAATATCTCGGAATATCAATACTCCCCAGAATTTGCATAATGTTGGGCGTCTCTTCGATCCCCAAAAGTTCGTAAACACTACCAAGTGTATCATTTGTCTCAATGAACACGATCAGGTTTTGTTGATAATCAGGCGCTACTTTAATTACACTGGTTATATTTACAGTAATCAGCTGAATAACCAAAGCCAATGATGTCAAAATGATCGCAATTGCAAAAACCATCGCTATTGGATTCGGAATGGTAATACTTCCAATACGAAGCATGCGAATAGTATGTGCCAGGATGTTAATCAAGTATGCAACTGCTCCGGCAATAACCAATGGCAACAAAAACGCCTGCCCCAAATAAAGGAGGTAAAAAATTAGGAAAACGACGATTAACGTCATTGCCGTTCGTTGCATTCTCATTGTTCGGAATCAAATCTAAGCTTTTATTCATGCCCTACTGTTCAGGCTTGAAGGAACATTCAAAAATCAAAAAGCAAGTGTTGCCAAACCCAGAATTGCGAAAATCAGAGACAATATCCAGAAACGAGCCACTACCTTATTCTCGTGCCAGCCTAGAAGCTCAAAATGATGGTGAATTGGAGACATTTTGAAAATACGTTTCTTACGTAACTTGTAGGAACTAACTTGCAAAATAACGGATCCCGCCTCCATGACAAAAATACCGCCCACAATAATCAGTGTAAACGGCTGATGGATCATAAAGGCAATCGTTCCAATCAGCCCTCCCAGTGCAAGTGAGCCGGTATCACCCATGAAAACCTCTGCCGGATGCGCATTATACCAGAGAAAGGCAATACTCGCTCCAAGCACAGCGCTGCAAACAATCGCCAGTTCACCGACTTCGGGGATATGGCTAACAGAGCAAAAATCAGCAGCTTTTGGAGTTCCGGCAATGAACGCCATAACTCCCAAGGCGGCTATTGTTGTGATCGTACAACCGATAGCGAGCCCATCCACCCCATCGGTTAGATTCACTGCATTGCTGGAGCCAACCAAAATTATAAAGAAAAACAGAATCAGAACAAAAAGTGGCATTTCCGACCAGAGCGCTTCGCTAAAAAATGGCACCCATAATTCTCCCATTGCTGAAGATGATCCAGGAAACGCTGCCAGCATTAACAAGACAAGACCAGCGAGCAGCGCCTGACCGATTAGCTTCAAACGCCCCGGAAGACCTTTACTGTTTTTCCTGGTTACTTTCAGATAATCGTCCATGAATCCAATTACAGTGAGCCCAAGATAAACCAGAAGACACGCACAAACATAGATGTTAAGCCGCGCACATACGATGACGCTGATCAACACCGATAGAAAAATCATCAGTCCTCCCATGGTTGGTGTGTGTGACTTTGATGCATGCAAGTCGGCGAGAGCGCCAACTTCATCCCTAGTGCGCAATGACTGACTAGCCTTCAAGAGTCGAAGCTTTTGAAAGAGCCCGGGCGCGATCAAGAATCCCAAGGTCAACGAAATAACTCCAGCCAATAGAACACGCAGACTAAGTGATCCCCAAACATGTAGAGGTTCGAAAGCAGATTCAAGTTTTGCAAGATAACTAAGCATGGTCAAAATTTGAGTTTGGAAGATGGTTGTCCGTGATAGAACAGTCAATAAGGTGGTGCAAGTGCCATTTCTTAAGCATTGATTCAAAAAAGCCACCCTCTCAGATCGATGCTTCGACTAAAATTATGCTTTACACCTTAAAATTATACATGACAAAAGTCATATATGTTAGTAATCGTGCAGAGACATATATAACAAAAAAGAAATGTCATATAATGAAAAAGCAGTAGATGCCCTTGAACCTTTCAACAGATTAAGGGAGAGGACTTATATACCGTTTGATGATCAAAGGATGATGAACGGAATTACAAATGCACTGACTATGTTAGTAGAAGAAAAAGGATGGAACGAACGTGTCTTTGAACATTTGAGTTCTGCCTTGATTGAGCAAGTCAACTCTTTGCAACCACAGAACAAAGACCTCTGTTCAACATTAGAGATATGCCTAGTAGAGGTTAAAAAACATCGATAAATCAGGAACGCCAAATCAGATAGCGAAGTGCATTAATCCTCTTCGCTCCCACACCACTTGCGCTCCTGATTCGCGATGCTCATTCCCCTTTGGCGAGACTTAAAGTGTGTGGGTCTGCAGCTAGGGTGTGATTTTGTAGCAGTAAGTCTTTTGAGGATTACTGTAACGCTATAATTCAACTAAGGCCTAAGCAGTATTTTAATTTCTTTGAAAAAAGTCTCCGAGCCAGCAAAATAAGGACAGTACTCCATTCCCGGATGAAATTCTTCCAGTGGGAAAGGACTTTTTTCCAGGAACTCAAACTCCATTCCGGCTCCTTTGCAAATTGCGTAAGCGGCAGCAATATCCCAGACTTTTACTCGATTATCCACTGCCCCACTCAAATAACCCGTCGCAACAAGCGTAGCTGTTAGCGCGCCACTACCAAGAGAGCGGACGCGGTATCGAGCCATCAACGGCTTTAGACGATCTATCAATTCATCGTCCATTGGAAAATGTAACCCAATGATCGTTTGCGCATCTTCTGCAGGATTAGTGCGCAGCATCTTTTTTTGATTTCGAAAAGCGCCAAATTTAGGACCTCCTTCCAGCAAAGAATCGGTACTGTAATCGTACACAAAGCCGTAGACAGGAACGCCTTTATGCAGCAAAGCCAGAGAGATAGC
>CAZUYZ010000132.1:0-20518 GCA_964624365.1 uncultured Puniceicoccaceae bacterium | reverse complement strand
CCCAGACCGAATCAACTCAATAGGATTAACACCCAGCTCCGAGCGAAGGTCTGCCAAAGTGTCTTTACGAACATCTGCGATAAAACCGGAAAGACCATAAAGGTGAGTACCCACAAGAGGCAACTCCGCGCCAAGCCCTTCACCTAACAAAATTTGAACCGCCTCCAATGACGTATCAACGCCATCAATAATTTGTGCCGGATTATTAAGCAGATTACTGAGTGTGATATTGCCTCCAAATTCCAGAATAGAGTCCAAGATATTTGGAAATTCGAACGTTATAGCAGAGGGCGCTGCGCTGACTGTGCCAACTGCTAATTGCTCAACAAGAGCTTGTAAGGCATCGTCACCATAGTCTTCCTGATTACTAACAATCCGTAATGTGCCAATCGTGGCGCTACTTCCACCGGACTGGAATTCAAGTGGCAAAGCGATATCAATGGCTCCTTTTAAAGACCACTCGAGATTATCCAACAAACTCTCGCTTAAACTAAAACGACCATCATCATTCGGACCACTTTTCTGGTCCAGGAGAACCGATAAGGTAGCAAGGTCATCAGTATATGCCTCTCCATCGCCATCCAGAGTAATGTCACCCCCTACAACACCAAATACAAATCGACCGGACTGGAAACTAAGATTCAAACGGTCTGCCTGCACTCTGGCTCCCAAAGTAATTCGAGTGCCTGCCTCCAAAGTTTCATCATAGTCGTAGAGAAAAAGATCCGCATCTTCCGAAGCATTGGTTAATGCGGCCAGATCGATTCCCACATCAATCCAGGCATCTATTTGAGCGCTTACGCTTACCTGTGATGCAGTTTCTACATTGAGTGTATCTGTTAGTACATCGATATCTTCTAAACCAAGAAAATCACTCAGTCCTGAAATCGCTTTTATATCTGCCAGATTTAGACCGAAGTCTGCCATCGCAGTAAAAACCTCAGACCAGTGAGTATTCACACGCAAGGCGCCGTTTTCAAAAACTATAGAAAGCGCTTCGTCAGGAATACCCAATGCATCCTCAATAAACGACTCTACATTTTGAAGCAGCATGTCGGACTCATCCAATACGGTTTCCAGGCGCCCACTAAATTCATCTACAATTCCAAACAAGTCCTGAACAGATCGATTTATACCCGGGATAACTGATGTGTAAAAATCACTCTCCGCCAATGATACATCCATAAAATCGATTCCCTCACGAAGAGCATCAATTATGTGGTTAAAGCGAACGTTTCTAAGGTTTAAAATCTGTCCCAGTTCAGGAAGCCCTACATCAATCTCCTTAGAGTTCAACAGATCTGGAATATCCAGCGTAATCGCTGAGGATGGATCCACAAGTACATCGCCAAAACCTCCATCCACGGTAACGCCTCTCAAAATTGCCGAAGCGCTACCGGTGACATCAAAATCAACTTTATTCAGTAATCTGCCATTTGTCAGGTCAGAAAAATCGAATGTACGATCATCCGTCGTCGCCGTATTCCGATCTTCATCCAAAATTGCGCTTGCTCGCACATTAACTCTAACTTGCGAACCCGATCCGGAGCCTCCGGCGCTGAGACCAAGCAAGCCCAATTGTGCTGCAATTGATAGATCATCGATGCTCAGAGCAACCTCCGCTTCCAGCTTTGCATCCTTAACTAAAACAGACAGATCTCCATCGGATCCACCATCTAAATCAAAAATAATATCCAGTCCGCCCGAAACTGTTAGCTCAGGAGAAACAACTGCTTCAGTCAAAAGATTGAAATCGCCCTCGGAAAGCTCTCCTCCAAAAGACAACTGTTGAGGATGGTCTGAAAGATTCAATAATTCATCAAATCGAAGAGGTATGATCAACTGCTTTTCATCAGCTTCATAGCTAATCGGCAATAAACCATTGTCCGTAAAAGCAAACGATAGATCCTGAATGCTGTTGATAGAACTGAAATCCAACTGATCCAACACATCATTTGCATACACTTCGGAAAAATTAACAATTTCCGAAAATCCCAAATCCAAATAAGGAATTTCAAGATCAAAGAAGGATGAACGGCTCATGCTGCCCAACCAATTCTCAACTTGTTTAATCGCCACGGAAATCTGTGAAAATTCAAGATTTGAAAAATCGGACAGTTCATCAAAGCCATTTGCCGTGACTTCAATGTCCTGAAAACTTCCAGTAGCAACGAAACGCGGCGTGGCTAAAATCCCCAGGTCAATCCCTTCTTCAACTGGAAAGAAAGGCAGATCGACATTTACATTGCTCGAAGAGGCTGAATTGAAAGAAGAACCGTTGAACGAAATAGCTTCTGCCAAGTTGATTGAGATAACGCCTTCATCTGAATCTTCTCCAGCAGTGACCTCCAAAGAACCAATCCTGCCATTTACAGCATTGTAGCTCGAATAAGCCTCCGCAGACAAATCAAATTTCTCGATGCTAAATATGGCTGAACCATCATCCAAACTGAAAGAAACGCTAAACTTCAAGTCTGCTTCGACTGAAAAGTCGAGTTGCCCATCCAAAAATAGACCTAATTCTTCCCAGATCTCTCCCAACCTTGGAGTTGGTTTTAAATTCAACGATACTTTATCCTCATAAAGTAACTCAAATCCTGAGCCCGTAATTTCAGATTTGAGTGATGCTTCGTCTTCAAAGAAGCTGGTTGTTAACCAACTATTGACCAGATAGTTTTCGTAGCCTTCCAGGTTGGCAGCAGAGGCGCTTGTTTGATCCAGATATTCATTAAGCGCAGTTCCAAAACCTAAAAACTGACCAATCCCTGAAAATAACTGACTGCCCACAAGCTGAGTGCCAAAAACGTTTGAATCAAGAAAATCCAGAGTGTTGAAATCTGAAAGCAGATTACCAAGCGAATCTGCAGCTAGCTTTAACTCGTTGATCGAATTCTCAAAATTTAAACTCGAAATTACGTCAGTTCCCAACACAGAAAATGTCCCTCCGGATACGGGCAACGAAACACCCGCTGAATTAATATCCACGCGATCATCCCCATCACCTGTGATGATACTGAAATCCTGCAACCCGGACGCTACTAGACCATCACTGGAAATCACAATAGCATCTTTATCGCTACCTACTGAATCATTATCACCCCCACCTAATTGGACTGGATGCGGAGAGTTCGATTTAGACAAAGAAATCGCCGCAGGAGAACTCTCTTCGCACTCCAATAACTTGCTTTCGAAAACAACTTCAGAGGTATCTTCATCTTCGGATACTTCTTCTTCCGCACCGAAGTTGGGCCCAAATTCAGTAATCGGATCGTAAAATCCGAATAACTGGTCCGTACTTTGGTTAAAGGATGTTAGCGTTTCGGAATCATTGCAACTTACAGCGACCTGGGGGACATTGGCAGCAATTACACCAGTGTCACCAGACAACATGATCCGAGGCTCAAGGGGCTCTAGCTCAAAATCAGCGGAGTTTTTTACTTTAAAGGAATGAAGCATTAATTAGTAAACAGACAAATTTGATCAATATAGGGTACTGTACTTACTGATTTGGAATCCGGAGACTCCGTCTATCTTTGTCAAACTTAAATTAATTTATTCGCTTCAGGATGATGAAGTGGATTCTGTGTTGAAGGGCATTTACGAATAGACCGAAAAACGTTATGAGATCCGATTCCTTGAGATTGGAACAGATAGGGACCATGTTAATTTTTCGATTCAATCGGCTCCAATGTATAGCCCCAATAAGACATCAAAATTAAGTACAAAAAGAATGAATACAAAAACAAGAGGGAGGAAATAAAAGACTGCTTCTATTTGGTTGACAGATATATTTTATCATTCTTTCAATGAGAGGGTATTTGCAAATTGCTTTTTAAATAATCTGGACAAATCTAAGCGTCCATCTGCTGCTGAATTTTTGTATTACTGCCAGCAAGCACCCACAGATTGGCGCAAGTTCGAATACAAATTCACCGATAAAATTAATCATGGCTCTCGTGTGGCCAATTAAACATGAGCAACCAAGAAACTCCTCAGGATAACCAAATATCTGTATCCGGGATTTTGGAAATACTTCCAAATAAGTCCGGTAACTTAATCGATCCTACTCGCAATGGTAAGACACAACCGTGCGACCCTTTCGTTTCACGTGAAATCATCAAACGATTTCGTTTGAAACAAGGCCATTGGATCGAAGGCAAGGCTGTCCAAAACGATCGCTTCCCTAATCCAAAATTAAATTTCATAGAGACGATCGATGGCCTTGCCTCGGAAGATCGGAAAGGACGCCATTCATTTCAGCAACTGATTTCCGTCGCGCCTGATGAACAATTGAAGCTTGAGGCCAAAGATGGGCGCCTGACGACGAGAATAATGGACCTCTTTTGCCCGATTGGCAAAGGCACTCGGGGCTTAATTGTCGCTCCACCCCGCACTGGAAAAACGACCCTTTTGCATGACATTGCTCATGGCATTATTGAAAATCATGCTGAGTGTCACGTAATCGTGCTGCTCGTCGACGAGCGTCCGGAAGAAGTGACGGACTTCAAACGCAGTGTAGATGCTGAAATATATGCCTCTTCAAATGACGAGGAGATCACCAATCATACCCGCATCGCAGAAATCGCAATCGAACGCGCTAAACATCTTGTAGAATCCGGCAAGGACGTAGTCCTGCTACTGGACTCTATCACACGGCTCTCGCGTGCATACAACGCAACTTCGGGTAAAGGTGGTCGCACGATGACTGGCGGACTTGATAGCCGGGCGCTTGAAAAGCCACGTCGGCTCTTTTCTGCCGCTCGCAATTGCGAAAATGGTGGAAGCCTGACTATCATTGCCACCGCGCTGGTAGAAACAGGCAGTAAAATGGATGATCTGATCTTTCAGGAATTTAAAGGCACTGGAAACATGGAAATGGTTCTCGATCGCAAAGCGGCTGAACTCAGACTCTGGCCAGCAATAAACCTGAATGCTTCAGGCACTCGCAAGGAAGAATTAATATTAAAAGGCAAAAATCTGGAAGGCGCTCAGTTCTTGCGTCGTGCTCTGGCAGGTCAAAAAATCGAAGATGCTGCTGAGACGATGATCGATCGTTTTTCCCAAACGAAAAACAACGAGGAGTTCCTTAAACTACTCATTCGCTAAAGCGTATGCTACATGGCTTTTTGGCAATAGTGTTTGAATCGATCACGAAGCAAGCTAAATTCTTTGTATTGATTACTGAATGAAATCTATGGACAAGCTTTCCATGCAGCCCGAAGAAAGAAAAAATTTTCAAAAAAGCGCTGACTTAATTAAGGCTTCGTTTAAGCGAATGTTTGTGACACTGCTTGAGCAAACAGCAGACCGCGTCTACATAAAAGATACACAGGGCAGGTTTGTCTTTGCAAGCAAGGCCCTTGTGGAGACACACGGACTTAAAGATCGAAATGAGATTGAAGGCATGACCGACAATGACTTCTTTGATGCCACAGTCGCCAAATCTTTTTTTGCACAGGAAAAGGAAATCCTTGAAAGCGGCAAATCGGTAATTAACCAAATCCGGCAGGAGACTTGGAAAAATGGAGCAACTACCTGGTCATCCACATCAAAAGTACCTTTGCGGCTAGATTCAGGAGAGCCGATTGGTATTCTTGGCATTTCGCGTGACGTCACGGAAGAGCACTTAAGCAAAGAGCAGCTACGTAAGGCTAATGATACTATGCTGGCTGATTACGCTAGCGCCGCAAAAGTTCAACAGGTAATGATTCCTGGAAAGGTTCCTAAAATTTCAGACCTTAACATTGCTTACGTTTGGAAACCGATGACCGCTGTTGGCGGCGACATTATAAGTTTCCCGCTAAATCCGGAAAAACTACTTCTTTTCTTCATTGGCGATGTTTGCGGCCATGGAGTTCAAGCAGCTTTTTACACAATTCTTTTAAAATATATCATCTCGCAGTCAGCCGAGAATTATGACGGATGTCCACAATTGTTGCTTGATGCAGTCAACGAGCGAATCATCGAGCAAATCAACAATAGCTTTATTACCGGATTGGCGGGACATTTTGGAAAACGCAACTCGGATGGCAGCAGAGATCTCTACCTTTCACATACCGGGCATCCCCAAATGCTAATCTACCGTAGAAACAGCGGTCGGATAGATTTCGCCAAGATGCCCGGTTCAATGGTAATGGGTCTGCCCGGTTGTAAGGCATCTGAATCTGTAAGAGTTCAACTCAATCCAGGCGATCGCGCATACACATTCACTGATGGCATCATTGAAGCCTCGGACGCAGCCGGTGAAGACTTTGGTATCGAACGGCTTAAAAAAACCATCGAAGATTGTGCAAATCAGTCTCTGCAGGAAAGTTTGGATACCCTTTATAGCACAGCAGCAAAACACACTGGGTATGCTGAACAACAAGATGATATTACCCTAATCGGCTTTGAGATTGCCGGATAAAAATCAAATCAGACTATTCCAACTATGTTTTCGTTTAACTTGTTCGCGATTCCAATTCATGTCCAACCCTGGTTCTGGATCACCATGGCTTTATTGGGATATATGTCATATAGCGATAAACCTGCAATATTTACTCTCATATTCATGTCGGCCGGATTTATCTCCATTCTTATACATGAGCTGGGCCACGCGCTAACGATCCGCAAGTTTGGTCTGCCGACGGAGATCACGTTACACAGTTTTGGTGGACACGCTACCTACCCTCCCGGCAGGCTCGATCGCAAACAGTCTTTTCTCGTGACAGCAGCTGGTCCTGGCCTGCAAGTAGCGCTCGCACTCCTGCTAATCGCACTGATCCAGTTTGTACCGGTGCCAGAAGAATCTCTACTGAATGAACTAATCATTAATCTGATAGTAGTAAGCATTGTCTGGGCTATTCTGAACTGTTTACCTGTATACCCAATGGACGGTGGTCAGATGATGGCTGCAATACTCGGCCCCCGACGCGAACATCTTGTGTATCTAATAAGTATAGTTGTTGCAGTAGCAATCGGGCTGATTGCACTTGCTAAATATGGCCAGCCATTATTACCCATATTCATGGGTTTATTTGCCTGGCAAAACTGGCAGATGTATCAAAATCACAGTCAAAGATGAAGCATCGGACTTTCGCATATTTAAAACGTGGACTCTGAGAGTCCAACTTTCGCATTCGCCATCTGATAAGCTTCTCTGCGGTGGTCTTAATCGATGTTCAGATACTAATTTACATGAAGCCAATTCAAAACATCACTTTTGCGGTTAACTCATCCAAGCCGGGTGCAGCTGAAGCAGCTAAAAACATTGCTGAAATTGTTGAGAAAAAAGGATGTCATACGAAATTATCAAAAAAGTATCCACTGCCAATTGACGCTCTTGAAGGCCAAGACCTTTGTTGTGCGATTGGTGGCGATGGCACACTACTTGGCGTTCTGGATGCAGCCTTGGAATCTGACTGCGCGGTGCTTGGTATTAACATGGGTAAGCTTGGTTTTCTCTCTACTTTTAACCAAACAGACGCATCACACGATTTACCAAACCTTATTGAGGGCAATTACAGTATCGCTGAACGCTCTGTGCTCAGCTGCAAAAACGCTTCAGAAAGTGTTACTTATGGACTCAATGATCTCGTTATCAAAGAATCTCAAGGCATTGGTCTAATACGCTTATGCGTTTCGGCAGATGAGAAACCAGTATCAGAATATCATTGTGACGGACTTATTTTTTCGACACCTACCGGATCTACTGCTTACAACCTGTCCGCTGGTGGACCAATTATCGGGCCAACCGTCAGAGCAATTGCAATGACACCTATTTGCCCACATACCTTTGGAAACCGGTCCGTTATATTCGATGACTCTACCAGAATCAAAATCGAGAGCGACGACTCAAACTCTGAACCTCAGATTACAATCGATGGGCGTATACGATTTGACTCGAAAAACAATTTTCCGATTGAACTAACCATAGCGAAGAAAAAGCTACGGATTATGCAAAATCCAGATCACGCACACTTCGCTATTGTTCGTGATAAGCTTAAATGGGGCGGTTCCATGATTCGTTAAAATAGATTAAAACCCAATTAATCAGACCTAAATATGAACTTAAAGATAAATTTAAATCCCCGGTGTATCCTTTACACACTTCATGTACTTGTGTTGCTTTCGCCAGCCTTTATATCAGCAGCAACTATCGATGCTGGCTCCAGCTACAACGAAGTTCTTCGTAAACTAGGCGCTCCGGACGGAGAAATCGCTGTTGGCAACAAACAAATCCTAACCTACGGTGACGCAAAAATAACGCTTCGTGACAAAACAGTCATTAAGGTAAGTCCAGAATTGGAAGACTTGCTTGCAAAAAGAACTGAGAAGCAAAAGGAGATAAAAGCAAAACGTGATGCAAACCTCGTTAACTTTCGAGGCGAGTGGATGACTCCAGGAAAGCGAAAAAAAATCTTACGGGCAGAGGGAGAAAAACGGGCTCACAACAAGGCGGCACAATCAGGCTCCGGATGGCTGACCGATTTTAGAGCTGCCTCTGACTTGGCAAAAGCACAGAACAAAAAGCTTTTATTGAATTTTACTGGTTCAGATTGGTGCGGGTGGTGCATAAAACTGGAAAATGAGGTTTTTTCGCAGCCGGAATTTAAAAAATTCGCTCAAGAAAATTATATTTTGGTAAAACTCGATTTCCCGAGAAAAAAAAGAATAAGCGCTTCCTTAAAAAAACAGAATCAAATACTGGCTAAAAAATATAAGGTGAAAGGCTATCCAAGCATTGTCGTTTTAACACCTTCAGGTAAATTCTACAAGCGAGGTGGTTATGTTAAAGGAGGCCCTAATGCCTTTTTAAGATCTATACTTTGATTTGGGTTACGTGACATTCTCTCTTGAGATTCTAACCTACTCGAGCATGGAACAAGTTGATTGCGGTTCCAGCTATCACCATGAGTCCTAAAATCTGGTTAATCCGTTTTTTTAAGCGACAAGTATAATGCTCCTTAATATAACAAAAAACCAGCAGGAGATTTGTGCTGAGCTTGCACACCTGATTGCTGAATCAGGTGGTCGAGCGCTTCTTGTTGGTGGTTGTGTGCGTGATAGCTTGTTGAAGATCCCTGCCAAAGACGTGGATATGGAAGTGTATGGTCTTGATGCGGGCGCCATTGAGCAGGCGCTGCAACGAAGATTCCAAATCGACGTTGTAGGACGTTCCTTTGGCGTCTATATTGTAAAAGGTCACAATATAGACGTCGCCCTGCCCCGCCGAGAATCGAAGGTTGGCCTTAAACACACAGATTTTGTAGTCGAAGGCGACCCATTCATGTTACCCGAGGAAGCTGCTTCACGACGCGATTTTACAATCAATGCCATCAGTTTTGATCCTTTAAATAAGGAGCTCATCGATCCTTACAATGGCGCCGGTGACTTAAAAGCCAGACACCTTAGACACGTCTCGGAAGCCTTTTGCGAGGATCCACTGCGAGTGCTTCGCGGAATGCAATTCGTTGCCCGCTTTAACCTTAATGCAGCTCCGGAAACGCTTGAGCTATGCCGCACGCTGAATCCGCTGAATTTACCGCCGGAACGCCTTCTTAAAGAATGGAAAAAACTGATTCTAAAAGGTACGCATATCTCAAAAGGACTTCGTTTCCTAAAGGCCTGCGGCTGGCTACGCTACTTTCCTGAACTGGAAGCGCTGGTCGGTTGTGAACAAGATCCTCAATGGCACCCTGAAGGCGATGTCTGGAAACATACCTGTCACTGTATGGATGCTTTTGCAGATAACCGACTCGGCCAGGAGTGGGAAGATTTGACTGTTGGATTGGCAGTGCTTTGTCATGACATGGGTAAGCCAGTATCGACTTTTTGGGACACACACACTGGTCGCATTCGTAGCCCACGACACGATATTAGAGGCGTGCCAATTGCACGCGTTTTTTTGGAACGACTGACACGTCAGAAAAAACTATTTGAAGAGGTTCTACCACTCGTTGAACACCATATGCGTCCTTTATCCTTATATAAAAGTAAAGCCAGCGACAGTGCGATTCGTCGATTGGCCACTCGTGTGAAACGCCTGGACCGTCTCGTACGTGTTGCCTACGCAGACAAGAGTGGCCGTCCACCACTCAAGATCGAAGACTTTCGGGAAGGTAAGTGGCTATTGGATAAAGCTACCGAACTTGAGATTAAAGATAGCGCTCCAAAAGCGCTGGTGCTTGGGCGACATCTAATTGAAGCAGGGTTGCAACCAGGGCCGCATTTTGGCAAAATCCTGGAACAATGTTACGAAGCACAACTTGAAGGTGTGTTTACAGACAATGAAGGTGGAAAACGTTACTTAGACTCTCTGGACATCAAGTATCAAGACAACTATGACAGCAACTAAGATTCAGACTATAGGCAAACGAGTTTCCAAATGGGGAGAAGGCCCTATCTGGTGGAACAACCATCTATACTATGTTGATATCGAAGGACACTCATTTGTTCAACTCGATACTACTACAGGTGAGGAAACCGTGCTGGACGTTGGAGAACGAATAGGCACTCTGGTGCCCCGGGAAAACGGAGGATTCCTGTATGCAGGAGACACTGGTATTATCGCCTTTGATCCTGTAAATGAAACTAGAAAAACGCTGGCAGATCCTGAACCAGAGAAACGGGAAACAAATCGATTCAATGATGGTAAATGCGACCCGGCCGGACGTTTCTGGGCAGGAACCATCAGTCTGATCAAGAAAACTGGCGATGCTGCGCTATACATGCTGGACACTGATAAAACACTTCATCTGAAAATCAATGAAGTCACTAATTCAAACGGCATTTGCTGGAGCCTTGACGCCAAAAAACTCTACTATATCGACACCCCTACCAAACAAGTACGCGCTTATGACTACGACCTGGACAGCACCAATATAAGCAAAGCAACCATCGCCGTGGATACCGCCGCAAATGGTTTTAAAGATTCTCCGGATGGCATGACCATTGATACCAACGGGAACCTTTGGATAGCGTTTTGTCACGGTGGCTGCGTAGCCTGTTTTGATCCTTCATCCGGCAAACTCCTGAACCAAGTTGATCTCCCTTGTATCGAGACAACTGCTTGTACTTTTGGCGGACCAAACCTGGACCGTCTTTTTGTAACTACTGGAATCCACAAAAGCACCAAAGAACCAGATGCCGGTAAAATCTTTGTTATCGACGGTCTTGGTGTGACAGGCACATCTGTATTTCCCTACAAAGGCTAATGACAATATCGAACGCTGAAGTTTGAAAGTTCGGTGTTGAAAGTTCGGTGTTCGATGTTCCAATGTCCGTCATGAAAGAAATGTCTCCACTCGAGGAAATTCGTCATTCAAGTGCACACGTGCTAGCAACAGCAGTGTTACGTCTTTTTCCGGAAGCACAGCTCGACATCGGGCCGCCAACGGAAAACGGATTCTACTACGATGTCGACCTGGATCGAAAATTAGACGCTACTGACCTCGAAGCCATCGAGGCAGAAATGAAAAAAGTCATCAAAGAGAATCAGCGCTTCAACCGAATTGAATGCTCACGAGAGGAAGCTGTGGCCAAGATTAAATCCATTGGTCAAGAACGTTACAAACTCGGCCGTCTGAATGATATTCCCGAAGGCGAAACCATTAGCTTCTACAAAAATGGTGAGTTCATGGACCTTTGCGCCGGCACACACGTCAGCTACACCAAAAAAATTAAGGCGTTTAAGCTGCTGTCTATCGCTGGCGCCTATCACCGGGGTGATGAAAAAAACAAACAGCTTCAGCGCATTTATGGCACCGCCTTTCCAAGCAAGTCTGAACTGGAAGACTACATGGGGCGGCTTGAACAGGCCCGGGCTCGTGACCACCGCAAACTTGGCAAAGAACTCGGACTTTTTCATATCGATGAAGCTGTTGGATCCGGGATGGTTCTTTGGACTCCCAAAGGCGCAATCATCCGTCAAGAGTTGCAAAACTTTATATCTGACGAACTGCGCATGGCAGACTATGAACAAGTCTTTACGCCTCACATAGGAAAGCTCGGCTTGTACCGCACGTCCGGCCATTTTCCCTACTATAAGGACTCCCAGTTTCCGCCAATTGTAGAGCCTGGAACTGTCGATCGACTTGCCGAAGAAGGCTGCTCCTGCGCCCAGCTCTCCAATCAATTGGACTCGGGAGAAATCGACGGCTACCTGCTTAAACCGATGAACTGTCCGATGCACATCAAAGTGTTTGACAGTCAACCACACTCCTACCGCGATCTGCCGGTCCGCCTTGCTGAATTTGGCACCGTCTATCGCTGGGAACAGTCTGGTGAACTTAATGGAATGACTCGCGTACGTGGTTTTACTCAGGACGATGCACATCTCTTTTGTACCGAAGATCAGATCGGTCAGGAAATCAGGGGCTGTCTCGACTTGGTTAAGCTAGTCTTCAGCACACTGGGCATGAGTGACTATCGCGTGCGAATCGGATTACGTGATCCGGACTCCAGCAAATACGTTGGCGAAGCAGCGCAATGGGACAAAGCAGAAGCGGCTTTGCGAGAGGCTGCCCAAAGCCTGAACGTTGATTTTGTCGAAGAACCGGGAGAAGCTGCCTTCTACGGGCCCAAAATCGATTTCGTGGTCAAAGATGTTATCGGTCGTGAATGGCAACTTGGCACAGTTCAGGTAGATTATAACCTACCCGAACGCTTTGACCTGAACTACATTGGAGCTGACAACGAAAAACACCGACCAATTATGATTCACCGCGCGCCCTTCGGCTCTATGGAACGCTTTGTCGGTGTATTGATTGAGCACTTTGCCGGTAACTTTCCAACTTGGCTAGCGCCTGAACAAGTTCGTATTCTACCGATGAATGACGATTTGGTACCTAGAGCACGGGAAGTCGAAAAACAGTTAAAAGCCGCTAAGATCCGCGTCGCTGTCGATCCGATTGCAGACAAACTCGGAGCCAAGATTCGCCGCGCAGAACTTGATAAAGTTCCTCATATGCTGGTCATCGGAAAACGCGAAGCCGAAGAAGGCAAAGTCGCCGTACGCTCTCGTGCCAACAAAGCTCTTGAAGGTGTTAAAACCGCAGAAGAATTTCTGATGGATTTGCTAAAAAATATAGCAGCCAAAGAACTGTCTGAAAGTCAGTGCAAATAATCCGGTTATTCTCTCTATAGACCACAACCTGAGTAGTAGTATTAGTAGCGCTTCTGAGGGTTTCTCCGGTTCTTTGCGTTTCGTTTTTTTTCGACCGTTCAACCTAGACTTTCCGAGGCATCTACGATGATCACCTCAAACTCACCCTATAACAGTTTCTCAACCGAAGCTTACTAAGCAAGCTTCGCGCGCCCAACCTGCGATCCATTTTCGATAGCTGAATTCTACTTTTGCTGGCATTCATACTTTTCAATCCAAGCCCGGCTCCATATGTCATAATCACCTGTCTCAATATGAGCGCGTGCCTGTTCCATGAGATTCAGAAAAAAATGCGTGTTATGAATCGAAAGCAAAGTGTGCGCCAACAGCTCGTTGGCCATGATCAAATGGCGTAGGTAAGCGCGGCTAAAGTGCCTGCACGTGTAATTGTCGGCTTCCATGATTGGATTCGGATCTTTCTTAAAACGCTCATTCTTGAGATTCAAAGTGCCTTCAGATGTAAACACAGCACCGTGGCGTGCGAGCCGAGTCGGCATCACACAATCAAACATATCGGCGCCAAAACCAATCATCCTGAGCAACTGCGGCGGCGTACCGACTCCCATAACATATCTTGGTTTATCCTCCGGCATGAATTCTGTGCATATTTCCACCTGACGAATCATCTCACACTCCGGCTCGCCAACACTAACACCGCCAATTGCATAACCGGGAAAATCCATTGCTGCTAGATCCTGGGCACACTGTTGTCGCAAGTCCTGATAATTCGACCCCTGAATAATCGCAAAAACGTGATGCTTGGACTCCAGAAAACCACTTTCATTTGCATATTTTAAAAACTCTCCTGCCCAACGAACTGTGCGCTTTACTGCACGTTCACAGCTCTCACGATCGCACGGAAACGGTGGACATTCATCCAAAACCATTGCAATATCCGTATCTAATGCCTGCTGAATTTCGAAACACTCTTTAGGGCCTAAAAATAATTTTTGTCCGTCCAAATGTGAACGGAATTCAATCCCTTTCTCTGTAATTGTTCGCAGTTTGGCCAAACTGAAAACCTGAAATCCTCCACTGTCCGTAAGAATTGGCCCATTCCAATTCATGAAAGTATGCAATCCGCCCATTTCTTTGACCAACTCAGATCCCGGACGAAGGTTAAGATGATAGGTATTGCCCAGTATGATCTGTGCGCCGACCCCCTCGATCTGTGCAGGCGTCATTCCCTTCACAGTTGCCTGAGTGCCAACCGGCATAAAAATCGGGGTCTGAATCTCACCATGACGTGTTTTTAAGACACCACGGCGAGCTGGTCCGGAGTTTTTAATTACTTTAAACATAACCACAAATATTCCATGGCCTCGCTTTTGATAGACAGTTGCCTGTCTTTATGTGGGTTAATGAAAACAATCTACTACCACAAAGAAATAAGAAATAATCTCCCATTTTTATGCAGTGTTTTCGCAACCCAGACAGTTAAACCTATACTGATTATGGTATAAATTAAATAAGTGTATATTGATATATTCATTCATTTACTCTTTCCAAAACCACATACGAAACTCAACTACATAATTGTCCAGTTACTCGAAACAGCCCTGCAAAAGTGCATTTAAAACATTTCAAGAATTTGCCCTCTGCCACACGGTGCGGCGCATAGTACATGCCAATCAAACCGCAACTAGTAGAGCAAATTGCTAATGCTAAAAAGTAAAGGAATCCCAACTACCAAATTGAAAGGAAAGGTGATTCCCAGCGAAGCAGTTACATAATAACCTGGATTGGCTTCAGGAAGAGAGACACGAACCGCTGCGGGCGCAGCAATGTAAGAGGCGCTTGCAGCGAGAATTGAAAAAACAACCGAGCCTCCTTGCGACAATCCGATCGCCCAGCCGAGTAATAGGCCAAAAATACCCTGTATAACCGGTGAAACTAGTGCAAAAAACATAAGCGATTTTCCTACACTTGAAGCATCTCTAATCTTTTGTCCGGCAACCAGTCCCATCTCCAATAGGAATAGCATTAGAACGCCATAAAAGGGTGTAATCAGGAAGGGCTTGATTAGCGCGCGACTCTCCTCACCGGAGACAGCGCCTGAGATCAACCCACTTACCAGCAATAACAAGCTCTTTCCGGAAATAACTTCCCGGATGGATTCTTTGAGCGGCACGGATTGATCTGTTTTAAAATGTGCGGCCAGTAGTAACGCTACAAAGATAGCGGGTATCTCCATCGCTGCCATAATGGCCGGCATAAATGCCTCATAGGATACTGCCTGACGGTCCAGGAAGGCCAGACATGCCATAAATGTAACTGCAGAAACTGACCCGTAGTGCGCTGCCATCGCAGCGGCATTGGATATGTCGAATCGAAGTAGCTTACGCGTCGCAAAAAAAACACCAAAAGGTATAAGCGCGCCAATCAGAAAAGTTGCACCAATCGGCAAGATTAGCTCTGTAGGCGACGATGATGTTAGTGCGACGCCTCCTTTGAAGCCAATTGCTAGTAGCAGGTAAATTGTGAGGACTTGGTAAGCTTGCTCAGGAAACCGCAGGTCGCTGCGAATCCATACTGCAACTAATCCGGTTGTAAATGCAATGACAGGAGGCGACAAGAGATTGGAGACTAGCAGTAAAAGGGATTCCATTTTTTAAGGGACGAAACAGTGCAGGGCTAAGAAAATGTGTTCAAGCATGTAGGTTAAACAAAAACAAACAAAATCTGTCTTGGTTCCCGCGTATTTCGACTTTGAGAAAATATATCCATTGCCGTAGGTGGATTCACTGCTTTAACACTAACAAATGGCTATTCGCTCTCTTCCTAAAACGTTCTGGTGGCATAATGTGACGCAATTTGGCGGCGCGATGAATGATAATGTCTTCAAGTATATTATGATTTACGCACTGACTGCATGGAACGAGTCTGCCATTGAAGCTGGCACAACAAGTTCCGCTAAAATTCTGGCATCCGTCGGAATTGTCTTTGCCTTACCGTTTCTAATCATTGTGCCGATCGCAGGCAATTTTGCCGACCGATTCAGCAAGAAGAAAATGATTGTTTCTCTTAAAGCGCTTGAGTTTGCCGTCATGGCATTTGGGGTAACCGCGCTTTTCTTACAAAGCGCGTTAATGTTGTATACGACCATGGTCCTGATGGCTTCTCAGAGCGCGCTCTTTGGACCTTGCAAACTAGGTATCGTCGCTGAGCAAATCGATGCCGAACGGCTTTCCAAAGCCAACGGATCGATTCAGCTATTCACCTTTCTCGCCATTATCAGCGGGACACTTTTGGCGCCGGAACTGAGTATCTTCACTGATAAAAATTTTGGATTAGCCGCATGTACCTGCCTGTTAATTGCAAGCTTGGGATTTGTGGCTTCGCTAAACATCGAGACGACTCCATCGCATCCTGAACGCAGACTCAGCCTCAATGGATTTGCATCTGTATTCAGGACATTCATGGAAATTCGCAAAGACGGTTTTTTGATGCTTGCGATACTAGCCTTAGCCATCTTTTCGATGGCAGCAGCATTCATCCAGTTTAACATACTCGACTTTGGCGAACAGCATCTAAATTTTTCACAAGAGCAATCTACCCGCCTCTTTTTACTAACTGCGATCGGTATTGGAGCGGGCGCAACCACAGCAGGCTGGCTGAGTGGACAAAATATTGAATTTGGGATTGTCCCAATTGGCGCTTTTTTGATCAGTCTGAGTTTGGCCACACTGGGAATAATTGCGGAGGGTAAAGTTTTGCTGGCTTCAGTCAGTATGGCAACCCTGGGATTCGCATCCGGGCTCTTTATTGTTCCGCTCCACGCATTCATTCAATTTTCCAGCCCCAAGGATAAACTGGGCGCCATTCAGGCGACCAACTCATTTGCAAGCTGGATCGGAATACTAACAGCGAGTGGGCTCATTTGGGCTAACTCGTCTTTTTTCGGAAATACCGCTCAGGATGGTTTCCTTTATCTATCACTGGCCATTTTGATTCTGGCTCTTTTCAGCCTTTGGGTTTTGCCGGATTTCTTCGTAAAGTTTGTCTTTATGCTAATCACACGGTTTTGCTATCGTTTTCGGGTAAGAGGACTGGATAATCTTCCAGCGCAAGGTTCAGCGCTTTTGGTTGGCAATCACGTAAGTCTGATTGACGCCGTCCTGATTGTAACCAGCCAGCAACGACGGATCCGTATGCTGATGTCGCGCAATTACTATGACAACGCAACCCCTTTGACTCAGAAAATTGTGCAATTGGCAGGAGTCATCTTGATTCAGGATAGTGATAACCCCAAAAAGCTGCTTCAGTCCCTGAAAGCTGCCCGTGCGGTAATGGATGAAGGCTACCTCGTCTTTATATTTGCTGAAGGTAAATTATCGCGCACCGGCATGATGCGCCCGTTCAAGCCCGGTTTTGAACGTATCGTAAAAGGCACCAACTATCCTATAATACCGGTGTATATCGGTGGCGCATGGGGCAGTATTAGCAGCTATAAAAAGGGTATGCCAAAACTTCGCCCGAGCAAAGATTTTCGCTATCCGGTAAGTGTTCACTTTGGCAAGTCATTGCCAACAAAATCGACAACCTTCGAGGTCCAGCAGGCAGTCAGTGAATTGTCAGTAGAGTCATTTAATGTAGTCAAGGAACGACGCAAAACACTGGGGCACGAGTTCATCGATTCGGCTCGTCGCAACTGGAACAAGCTTGCAATCGCTGATAGCAGTGGCCGTGAATTTACATTTGGCGAGTTACTGATAGTAAGCCTCATACTACGTGATCGGCTTCGCAAGTTAACCTCGCCGGATGAAAAAAACATCGGCATTCTGTTGCCCACCGGCTCCGGCTCAGCAATTGCCAATCTCGCAGCGACTCTGGATCAGCGGATTAGCGTCAATTTAAACTATACCGCCCCACCAGCGAGTGTCGAATCTGCTCAAAAGCAATGTGGCATTGAAACCGTGCTGACCGCACGAAAATTCCTTGAAGCGCTCCCTCAACTTCCGCTTACCCGAAATGTTTTGTACCTGGAAGATCTGCTCAGCGATATCAGCCAAAAAGAAAAAATTAATGCATTATTCAAAGCTAAACTATATCCGGCACGTCTTTTGGCTCGAAGTAACCACACGCTCCCCGACGATATTGCCACAATATTGTTCTCAAGTGGTTCGACTGCCGAACCAAAAGGCGTAATGCTTAGTCACCATAACCTGCTTTCCAACATTGAGTCATTTCGCTCCGTTGTTAGCCCGAAGCGTGAGGACGTAATGCTGGCAACACTTCCCTTTTTTCACTCATTTGGCTACACGGTAACATTCTGGTTCCCTCTGCTTTCAGGCATTACCACGGCATGCCACACCAATCCGCTCGAAGGTGAAAGCATTGGTAAGCTGGCCCATCAATACAAAGCTTCCATCCTCCTGACAACTCCAAGTTTTCTGCTCGCTTATACTCGTAAAATCAAACCAGAGCAGTTGGCCAATCTGCGCTATGTATTTACCGGCGCTGAAAAACTACAATTGCGTGTCGCCGAAATGTTCGAAAAGCGTTTCGGTATAAGACCTCTTGAAGGATACGGAGCTACTGAACTTTCACCTGTATGCGCACTAAGCCTGCCGAATGTTGAAGTAGACAATCTGACTGAAATTGGTCACAAAGAAGATCGGTTGGGGCGCGTGCTTCCCGGGATGGCAATGAAGATCGTGCATCCTGAAACTGACGAAATTCTGCCTCCCGGAGATGAAGGTCTTATTTTTGTGAAAGGTCCCAACGTAATGTGTGGATACCTGAACAAACCGGAACTTACCGAGTCGGTAATTCGGGACGGCTGGTACAATACCGGCGATATTGGAATGATGGACACCGATGGCTTCTTTGCAATTACCGGACGGCTTGCTCGCTTCAGTAAGCTTGGCGGTGAAATGATCTCGCATGGCGCCATTGAAAAAGCGTTGCAGGACGCTCTGGAATTGACGCCGGAACAACTTGCTGTTGTTGCTATCAAAGATGACCGTAAAGGCGAAAAATTATGCGTACTACATACTGCTCCAAAACTAACCAACGATACCATTCAGGAGATGTTGAAAAAGCTTGAGATTCCCAACCTGTGGAAACCAAATCCGCAAAACTGGAACTATATTGAGCAGCTGCCGTTGCTCGGCGCCGGAAAGCTTAATTACAAAGAAATGAAAGAATTTGCGTCTAGTGCAGCAAAATAATTCGGCTAAGTTGCCGTCGCTTTTGTTTGATTTGGTATAAATTTACCTTTGCCCTTGTATTCAAATTTTGACGTATCTGGCGCTCCACCTGAAGCAGGCGGTGGTAGTTGCATGGGTGGTGACATGACAGTGAACACAGCATCAAATTCAGACCCCTTAAGGATTAGCTTTTTACCGTCACATTTTGTTTTCTTGGAGAGTTGATCTCCGCCTAATTTGTCGATAGAAAACATGCCTACTCCGGGCACAGGGTAAGCCGGCGGTTTCGCAAACATTATGCCTGGCAACTTAACTTTTTGTTCATCGCCCTCAAGGCAGCCCTTCATCATCATGACGGTGTCGGTTCCTGATCCCATCATTAATGGTAACGGCAATACCGGCATCATAAATTTCAGCGTCGGCTCACTTTTCATGAAACTAAGCGTATCAAACATAACTTTATCTCCAGTTATGATTAGTTCCTTAGTCATGAAGCTTATTTTGCATACGTAAAGTTTTAGTCAAAACCAAACTTTTGGTTTTGACTACATTTCTCCTTCTTCAATAAATCTTTTCAAAAAGTCCAGGTAGCCCCGAGAATGTCCGTGCATTTCCTTGCGAGTCTTCAAGGAAGACTCGGCTGATTTCAGGCACAATACCCAATCTTTTTTTGTTACAGGCTCATTGTCTTCATTTCCTGCAAGCAGTTGCTCTCCTAATTCAATCAAGGCCAAAGACATCCGCTTCATTCCCTGTTCATTTTTATTTCCGCGTTTTTCAGCACTAACTGCATGAAAAGATCAACCATTCAAATTTGTTCTACGATGCAGGATAAAACTTGCGACAGCTGCTGGGTAGACCGGAGGAATTTCACCTCCAGCCCCCCCACAGACTCCGTACGTGAGCCTCTCGACTCATACGGCTCCTGACAACCTTATTCGCAGTACCTCTCGGCTCTACGACGATGCATAGTGACGATGGCTCCTCCCATTTCTGGTTGTCCATCGACTTATACAAGTTGCCACATCCCCTTCGCTCCAACACCATTACAGCATCTTCATCACCAATACGGGTGTCATCCGCCCCCTTCCTGCGCTTCGATACTTTCCCTCTTTCATGAGCTACACTTATAAGGTTTTCTCTTAACATCGTCTTTAACGCTAACGACCAAAGCTTTTGACTTCAGCCGCTTAAGGTGGTTTGATATCTCCTCCTACAAAGC
>CAZUYZ010000131.1:0-14252 GCA_964624365.1 uncultured Puniceicoccaceae bacterium | reverse complement strand
CAGGCAAAATGACAGTCACTGCTTCACCCAAATCTACCATAGGGGGCTGGTTATTTCCTCCATAGTTGTAATCAATCTGAATGGTATCTGAATCCGAGAACTCGGAGTCATCGGCACTCAACTCAAAGACATAGGTTCCGGCAATAGGCAGACCGATCGTTGAGCACGCCTCCTCAGGTGATGAAATATAAGCACCCCCTGGACCCGACAACTGTTGCCAGGAAATTTGCAGGGGTACTCCTGCTGGATCATTGTCATCTTCAACTAATCCACATACATCGACAATAGATAGTTGTATCTGCCGTAAGGAAAGCGCGTCAAAAAATACATCATTGCCCTGTTCTGCAATTGTTCTGTTTGCAACAAGGGCAATCTCTACAAAACGAGCTTCAGGCTCTGCATTTATACTGAGAGAAATCGGAAGCCATGCGTTTGATAGCGAATCAAATGAAGCAACAATTTTCTCTCCTAAAACTAAATTTTGCTGATCTAACAATCGAATTACAACTTGCGCTGTATCCGTATTTTGCTCGTCAATGCCGCGCACAAACCCAGTGAACAAGAACCTCCCACGGCCGGCATCGATATCTGTTGCCGAATCACTCAAATCGATCGTTTGTACCAGCGATGAAACATCTGCATTTTCCGCAGAAAATACCCTTTCCCCATCAATTGCATCTACCGTTGATAAAGCTACAGATTTAAATCGACTGCCTGCTTCACCACTCCAATCGGTAATTGTGCCTTGAGCGTCAGAAACTTCGGCACTCCCATTTGCCAGAAGGTTCGATAAGAACGGCAACTCTGCGCCTTCAATGAGGATGTCATCGCCTAAAGTGACTACCGGCGGGTCATTGATTGGATTCACCGTAATTGTAACCGCAGAGGGCGCGGAGAACTCGGAGCTGGTGTCTTCTACAATGAAAGTAAACGAATCTGTGCCATTGAAATCGGAGGCGGATGTGAACGTTAGTGTGTCGTTGGGCAAAATGAAAGGAACAGTTGTTATCGGTGTTCCATTTGATTTTAAAATGCCGTTAGCAGGAAGTGTTTCGATGATGTATTTTAGCAGATCGCCATCTGGATCCGAGCCGGTTAGGGTTAATTCAAGAGTGGTGTCTTCATCTAAATCAACGGTTTGATCATCCGCAACCGGAGCCTGATTGCCACCATCACTTCCGTCGCATGATTCATAGGACAGAAAAGTCAGTGTCAGGGATTGCTGGGAACCTTTGGAGTATTTTGATCCGTCAGAATATTTGGACTCCTCTGAATACTTGTACTTACTCTTGGAACCTTTGGAAAAATCGAAGTCCGTTACGATGAACGTCGCAAAGCCACTCACCCGGTACGCAAGCTTTGATTTGTAGCCGCGTGTTTCATCCCAAACGAGCAGCACGATCGACTCACCTACAAGTTGGTTGAGCGGCTCGTTTAGATATTTATCTTTTTCGATTTTGTAAGCGCTGGAAACCCAGTCCCCGACAGAAACAACCGAGTCCTGATAATCGTCCGGATTGCTATAATTGTAACTATCCCCTGGCTGTTTAAGACTCTTCGCCAGCTCCTTTTCGTCTGATTTGTATCCATCCCAGCTGAGCCAGCCAAACTGTTCGGGCTCCGAGCCGCTCAGAACGGTAATACTTTCACCCTCCTGAACGCTATCTAGGCTCTCTAGTGAGATAGCAATCGGATACAACTCACAGGTTTGTAGGGGATCATCATTGCAATCACAGTATTTACTGCACTTATGCTTATGTTTACAGTATTCTTTGTGGTATTTGGAATCCTTGTTACAGTATTTGCATTTTTTTCCTTTGTAGCCTTCGCTATCATCACAGTATTTGTAACATCTTTTCTCATCTTTGTATTTGTGCTTGGCAATAACACCGACCGGAAGCCAGAGATTCACTAGAAACAAAAACAGGAGAAGGCGATTCAAGTATCTGAAAAAAATCATACACGACCTCCTTTTAGGCAAAAACTTGGGGTAATTTTGATAAAATTCATATGCAGTTAATTTAGAGTATTAGATTTTCTTTAAACGTTATTAGATTTGTTAAAAAATTTGTTCAAGTTTTTTTGAATAAAAATATATTTTTCTAATAACACGTGAGTTGAACCAAGCTGTTTTTCTAATTCACAGATTGAGTGTGAGCGGCGGGGTGAAAATGTGGTGATATGGGCGGTTTGATAATCCGAAACAAAACTGGCGGGGAAAAGTGCATTTCTCCGCCATGGTGACCTCATTTTGAACGACTTTGCGTAAGATTAGTCTTTTGTTTTGGTCTTTCGCATTCTGTATGCTGGAGGCTTTGATCACGACTGTTTCGCAGTGATGCAACAGTCGGTCCAGCACCGCTGAGGTCAGCGTGCTGTCATTGTTGAAGATGGTGGGCCAGTCTTTGAAGGCTTTGTTCGTGGTTAGCAGCAGCGAACCACGTTCGTAGCGGGCGCTAATGATTTGGAAGAGCAGGTCGGCGCCGTTTTTGTCGATCGGCAGGTAGCCGATCTCATCAAGCACGAGTAGGCCTATGTTCGTATAGCTCCTACTTTCCAGCAGTTTACACATCCATGCTACGCCACCAAAATGGCGTAGCCATAATCTTTTTTCACACCGGAAGGCGGACGCTTTTGTCCGAACACTTGATCAAACAGAAGTTCTAAAAGCGGACAGGAATTTCCGATCGATAACAACTTCGATCTGGACAATGAGAAATATTTATATGTCCTCTTAAGGAGTCTGATACATTTCTTTACCAACTAACACATTATCCGCTCTTACAATGCGTTTGTTACGGTCGGCAAGAACGAGGACTTTAGGTCGCCATTTCTGTGCCTCTTGCGAATCGAGCTGTGCAAACGACATGATAACCAGCAAATCGCCGATTTCACCCTTGCGTGCTGCTGCTCCGTTCAATGATATAGCATAAGAACCAGCCGGAGCTTCAATCGCATACGTTTCAAATCGTTCGCCATTGGCAATATTGGAGGCCAAAATTTTTTCGTATGGGACCAGCCCCACCTGCTCCATTAAAGAGGAGTCTATCGCCAGGCTACCCTCATAGTGGAGTGCGCTATCAGTGATTTCTGCTCGAAGCAGCTTGGACTTTAAGAGTGTGACTTTCATCTAACTGACTGGATAATTTTAGCTGTCATCTTTTAATAAACCCATATTTTGGGTATTTGACAATTTGAAATCAATTCTAACTATTAGAAAATACAAGCCGTGTTAGCATAAGCTGAACAAATCAAACCAATCCGTAAAAAGCTATGAGTCCGGAAAAATCTGTTTCACACAAAAAAATGGACAAGATCAGGATTGTGGTCGAATACAGTGAACTTAGTGAAGACCAGAAGGCTGAGTATCTCAAAAAAAACGGAATTGATGAGGAAGTACTTAAAATATATCAGCAAGAAGCTGCGTCGGTAGTTGGTGTGAGCGTTAGTCCAGAGCCTCCCAAACCAAAGAGCCGTTGTGAAGAACTCATCGAAGAACTTAAAGATGATAATGAAAATACCCGCAGAGATGCAGTGAAGGAGTTGGGGTTTTTGAGACATCGAGCTACTCCTGCAGTAGAGCCACTGATTGATACAATGCTCAATGATTCGATCGATTTTGTGCGCTCCTGGTCTGCCTGGGCGCTTACCCGAATACATCCGCGACACGAAAAAGTCATCGAAGGTTTCCTGAAAGCGCTTTCCGAAGATGGGGAGTGTATTAATACGCGAAACTGGAGTGTCGTCGGACTTTCTGTCTCCGAAAGTGATTATGCAAAAGATCAGCTAATTAAGATACTCCACACTGGTGAACCATTTGCTCAATTTGCTGCAATTGAAGTGCTGATAGCAATAAAGGAAAACTCAATGGAGTACATTGACGGACTTAAGATTGCTGCCGATAGCTACAACGAATCGCTAAAGCTGCTGGCGCAAAAAGAGCTCACCAAGCTCCAGCCCGAAGACTGAATTTGAATCTTTTTAGGGTTTTTCATTTTCGACTAAAGCCATTCGTCTAAAATACCCAAAAATCCGTCCCGATTGTCGGCATGTACATTATGCCCGGCCTTGGGTAGCACACGATGCTCTAGATTTTGGAGCCATTCCCGCATTGCATCAACGTCGTCAGTCCTGACAAAGTCTGACTTGCCGCCGGAAATTAAAAACGCTGGCCCTGTGTAAACGTCGCCTGTATCAAGGGAGTTTTGACGTATCACTTGTAAGCCCGCATGGAGCGCCTCCAGATTAATCTGCCACTTCAGTCCAAACTCACCACGCACCAGATTCGTCATTACAAACTGCCGCATGGCCCAGTCCTGAATGAGCGGCTTTAAAAGCTCTTCAGCCTCACGCCGATTCTCAACAGATCCAGACGGGATGCGCTTCATAGCACGAAATTCGGCATCGTGATGCGGTGGATAGGCCTTCGCTGCAATATCGACTACAAGCAATTTTTTTACTCGTTGCGAATAGTTGCAGGCAAATTTCATTGCAACTTTACCACCAAGACTGTGCCCCATCATCAAAACGCTATCCAACAAATGCGTCTCCAGATAAAGCTTCACATCTGCAACTAATTCTGACCAACGCATGCTCTCAGCGTGAGGTGAATTGCCATGATTACGTAAATCGAGCGCATGAACATCGAACCGACTCTGCAACGCTTTGCCAATAGTCGTCCAGTTGCGCGAACTGCCGAGAAGGCCATGTATAATAACGAGCGGCGGCTTGTCCGGATTCTCAAAGCGAAGGGAATGGAGTCTGACTGGCATAGGTTGAATTTTTTAAAATCATAAACGGGTTCTAAAGCTCAGAAACAAAAATCTGCATTAGACTAATAGATTCCTGGCATGAATTTTTGCAGACTCTGAAAAACGATCACCCAGCATCCGGGCTAATTCATCCAAACGTTCTTCTTCGCTGGTGTGGATTGGTTTAATCTCAACAGCTGTCGATTCATTGTCCTGCAACTTGGTAACGACGAAATGATTTTGTGCAAGTGAGGCTACCTGAGGCAAATGTGTCACACAAAGTACTTGGTGCCCAGCTGATAGTTTGGCCATTTCTTCACCAACGGAACGACCGATCTCACCGCCAACATTGGCATCTACTTCGTCGAAAACGAGTAGCGGTGTTTTATCGACTTCAGCCAGCACAACCTTGAGCGCGAGCATTACCCGAGCCATTTCGCCACTGGACGCTATCTTGCTAAGTGGCAAAGGTGTTTGTCCCGCGTTCGCAGAAAATTCGAATACACAGCGACTATCCCCGGATTCTCTCAATTCAGGTTCTGCTGCAAATGTTACCTTTATCCGGGCATTCTTAAACCCGAGCGCCTGTAGCAAAGCTTCTGCTTTTTGGGTTAAAGATGCAGCAGCCTTTTCCCTAACTTTGCGCAATTGCTCCGCTTTGGTTCGAAGCTTTTTCTCTATTTTTGCCAACTGCTCTTTCTTCTTTTCCAGAACAGTTTCAATGTCACCCTGAGTTGCCAATTTTTGCCCCATAGTCTCTCGCTTTGCAATAACCGCTTCAATGGCGCCGCCATGCTTACGTCGTATCTCCTGCCATTGATTCATCTGTTCGGTTATGCTCTCGATTTGATCCGCATCGAAATCGTAATCATTTGCCAGGCGCTCTGTTTCTTCTCCTAAGTCCTGAAGTTCAATCGACAGGCTGCGGGAGCGTTCCAGAAGAGCACTCGCCTCATCGCTCTGTTTCGCCAAGGCTTCGTAGTCATTAACAATACTGCTTAACTGGTCGGTTAGTCCCTGCTCACCCAAAAGACCCGTGGAGCATTGCATTGCGATCGATTTAAATTCCTGTGCGCCTGAGAGACGAGCGTAGTCACGCTCTAAAGCTTCGATTGATTCTTTGGAAGGCTGTAGACTATCAATTTGCCGAATTTGCTGACGTAGGAAGTCGATCTCATCTTCGTTGAGCCGTTCGCTTCCCTCTAGGTTTTGAATCTCTTCGCGTGCGGCACGCCAATCTCTGTAATTCTCAAAGTAATCTGCCAAGTAGCTCGAGTTACCTGCATAAAGGTCGAGCATTTCCAATTGGTAGCGCTCTCCTGAAAGCTTCTGTGGTTCACCCGGCCCGTGAAAATCGATCCATGCCTCTCCCAACAATTTCAACTGTGCCAGCGTCGCCATGCTGCCATTAATCTGTATTCGTGGCATTTTGGTGCGGTGAATACGTCGTTGTAATAAAAGTACGCCCTCTTCGCAAAGTGGCAGTCCGGCGGTTTCCAAAATTGAGTTAATTGATTCGGAATCTGAAAAATAAATGGCTCCTTCAACCTCGAGCTGATCCACGCCTTGACGAATCATCGTTTTATCGGCGCGTCCACCCGAAAGCAGACCTAATGCTCCGAGCAGCACACTTTTGCCTGCGCCAGTCTCACCGGTAACTGCAGTGAAGCCGGAATCAAATTCCAGGGTAACCTCTTCCAAGAGCGCTAGATTTTTAATTTTGAGATACTGTAGCATACATTCTTAGATCAAATAGCTGATCAACTGTTGGGCAAGAATCGCCAGTGGAAAGAATCCAAATAAAATAGTAACCACCAGGCAGAGAAATGTTTTTATCAAACTAAGGTGTAAGGCCGCCGTAAGTGATAGCAGTATAGTGTAAAACCCGTAAATTAGAACAACTAACGCAATAGGGCCATATTGAGTCGCGACGGATTCAGGACTAAGCCCTGAAACTAATACTAAAGAAAGCCCCGCAAAAAGGATCGTCCACGGCAACATTCCCAGACCCAAAGCTGTGCGTACTTCGCGTTGCCGGGCATCCGCACCAAAGAAGCGCCCAAAATTACGAATTAACCAGCTAAACAAAAACAATCCGGCGACGCCAACCAAACCGGATAGTATGCCATACCTGATGAGAGTTTCAGGCTCCATTGAAAAAAAACGGGCAAACTGCGTCATCCCAAAAAGCGCAGCAATAGCTAATGCTATGGAGTGCCCTTTCTCCAGATCCAACAATTGACGCATTGATCGCGCTGGTTTAAACCAGAATGTCAGCAGAAAAGGTTTGGGGTCAGAAATGCGCGTGAAATCTTTCAATATAAATAAGAAGTGAAGCTGCGTTTATGAGATGGAAACTGATTGCTGCCACCCTGCAGATTATTTGCTTCGTTCGAGTGTTACATGATTAACATCGATCATTTCAGCGTCAAATCCAGCTTCACAATAGCTCAGGTAGTAGTTCCACTTGCGACGAAATGCGAAATCAAACCCAAGCTCTCGAATTCTTGACTCATTTGCATTAAATCTTTTCGCCCAGCGACGCAGAGTCTCGGCATAGTCCTTACCAAATGAATCTACTCCCAAAACTTTCAAACCACTGGCTTTACTGACATGCGAACGAATCGCTCCCAATGATGGCAGATGTCCCCCGGGGAAGATATGCTTTTGTATCCAATCACACTGCCGAGAATACGCCTCATAGCGATCGTTAGAAATAGTTATCGCCTGAATCACCGCTTTGCCGCCGGGCTTTAACGATTGTTGCACGATTTTAAAGTAGCTTTCCAAATACGGTTTGCCTACAGCCTCAATCATTTCGCAGGAAAGCACCGCATCGAATTGTCCTTCCAAAGTTCGATAATCCTGCAGGCACAACTCAATCTGCCCGGCAACGCCAGCGGCTTCAAACTGCTTTTTCGCAAATGAATACTGCTTTTCTGAAAGAGTTATCGTTTTTACCCGGCATCCACGTAAAGCGGCACGAGTGGCCAAAGCTCCCCAGCCCGTGCCAATCTCTAAAATCGAATCACCTGCTTTCACCTGTGCAAGATCCAGCATACGATCTATTTTATTTATCTGTGCCTGCTCCAATGAATCTGATTTTTCAATAAAAAGAGCGCTGGAATACGTCATCGTCGGGTCGAGAAAACTTTTGTAGAATTCGTTGCTAAGGTCGTAATGTGCCTGGATGTTTTGTTTACTGCCGGCCAAAGTATTACTCCGCTTCATATGATAGAACCGGTTGCAAAGCTGCGTAAGAAAGGACGCTAAGTTGTGAAGTCGTTTAGTTTGATCCTGTTTTCTCGCCAGTAGCAAGAGCAGACCGCTCAGATTCGTAGTTGACCAAAGTCCGTTTACATAAGCCTCTCCAAAACCAACATCGCCACCCAGAAAAACTGTTCTAAAAAAGCGGGCGTCTTCTATCTTCAAGTCCTCTGTCGGAAGGTTGCTGTTACCTAAGTAAATGACCCTTTTACCAGGAAATTCGATTCGCAGACAACTTGAATCTGAAATCTCGATCAAGCGTACGAAAATGCGCTCAAACAATTTCAGCCGTGGATTCGATTTAGCTTCTGTATCTAAGGCTGATGCGGAAGTATCCATATACTAATGTAGATTGATATTAAAATTCTTTTTAGGGTTTAGACAAAAACTCTCGATTTCGACCTACCGACAAAAACGTTTATAAAGAATAGGCATTACAAAACCAAAGGTAAGGTATTATCTAACTTCACGATAATTGAATAATGCAAAGAATTTATAAGCTAAAGCGCGAACAGGTTGTCAAAACAGATATTACAACAGCCTGGAATTTCATTCGTTCCCCAAAAAATCTGGAAGCGCTTACACCAAAAGATCTTTCGTTTGAAATTGTGACCAAAGTTCCCGAGAGAATTTACAACGGACTACTCATCGAATTACGTGTAGGAGTCCCGATTTTCGGCAAACAAACCTGGTTAACAGAGATCAAGTACGTCCGCGAAAAACACTCCTTTGTCGATGAACAGCGTTCAGGGCCTTATAAGCTATGGCTTCACTATCATGAGGTACAAGAAGTGGAAAAAGGCGTTCGGTTTATCGATCAAGTCCATTATATGCTACCATTTGGATTCCTAGGAACGCTCGCCCACAAACTATTTGTTAGAAAAATGCTCGGAAAAGTATTCGCTTATCGTGAGGCGAAATTGTCCAAATTGTTGGAACGCTGATTAATCAATGCCGAGTCTGGATATCTCACTAGAGTGGCAGTCACACCCAGGAAGATTTTCTTTGGCAAAAACCACCTAGAACTATGGTTGACGCAATCAACGCTGACGAAATACTGACATATTATGCCAGCACCCAAAAATCCGAAAGTGCCCATCTCACAACCTGAAACTTGGGTCGATCGCTATGGCGACTACTTATACGGTTATGCAATGTCCCGTCTTCGTGATCCGGAACTTGCCGCAGATTGTGTACAGGATACATTCATGGCTGGGATAAAAGGTCTTGAGCGCTTTGATGGAAGTCGGGACATAAAATATTGGCTAAGAAGCATTATGCGCAACAAGATCGTCGATCAAATACGCAAATCGATTAAAGAAAAAAAAGTCGATATTGATTCTGAAGACGAAACTCTATTGGAAAGCTTCTGGTTCAAATATAGTGGTATTGCGACGACGAACCCCGATCCCTGGCAGTTCAACCCGCGTAAGGCATATAGCAACACTGAGTTTTGGAAAGTTTTCGAGTCTTGCATCGATCAGGTTAAGGAACCCGCACGCAAAGCATTTATACTTAAAGTACTTGAAGACCAAAGTACTGAAGAAGTTTGTAAGGTTATGGACATTTCTGCGAATTATTTATGGGTTCTCCTTCATCGTGCTCGTGCCCAGCTAAAAGTTGAGCTTGAGGCAAAGTGGACTGGAGAAAATGTAAAATGATTCACAACTTCTAATGTTCACTTGTAAACAGGTATCCAAAACACTCGCTAAAAACGATTACGAAAAACTGCCACCTTTGAAGAAGTGTCTGCTCAAAATGCACGTAGCCTTATGTGTTGTGTGCGGTAAATTTAATCGTCAGGTAATGGATTCGCATGACATGTGCCGGCACTATAAAGAAAGAGAACACGAACTTGAGTCAGCGCGTCCTAAAATGGACGAGAGTAAAAAGAGCCAGCTCAAGGCCTTACTCGAGAATGAGAATCATTAACCTTCATAGAATCTAGCTTCTACATTTTCCAACTTGCTCAAAGCTTACCGTCGTTAACCCAAATGCCCGTATATATGTATCAGGAAATTCTCCCGGATGGTAACGATGGGGAGATATTTGAATGCATCCAAAACATGTCTGAGGCCACTCTTACAACGCATCCCAAAACAGGAAATTCTGTACGCAAAATTTTTCACGCTCCCAATCTTTCCAGCAAATACACAGATGGAGCTACTAAAAACCGTTTGAGCGATCAAAATATTGAAAAACACGGGTTCACCCGCTATGAGAAAGACAAGTTAACCGGACGTTATCATAAAACTGCTGGAAAAGACAAGCGCGCTCCCGAAGTCGTTGACGCCAGTCAACTCAAGAAACTTCAACCGTAGGTTAACTCATTTATCATTTGCTGAGTCGATCCTGCGTACCCACCATCAAACAGGCTAACTTGGTTGAGGTTATAAAGCGTCTTGCGACGTCCATAACCTTTGGCAATAGGCCACTTACTCCGGTAGCCGGTGGAAAGGCTTTAAAAGTTAGAAAGTTTTCCGTATGGCGATTTGACCATTTCTTCCGAAATGGTATGCAGTCTTTAACAGACAACGGCAATCGTTCGCAAGTACACTGAGATATGGTTCAGATTCAGTATTCTGAGTATGGAGGCGGTGAAATTTGGTTTGACGGAAAATTGATTGGCAAAGACGGTTTGTTCGTAAAAAAGAACTCGAAAAGCTCAATCTGGACTATTTGCTCAATGGATAGCCAGATGATCTTTGGGAGTGATTTTTCTAGAAGCTGAAGATTCTTTTTATATTTATGCATCCACCCATTTCAAAGGAAACTGAAGCGTTTATCCATCGACTTCCGAAGACTGAGACGCACTTACACATTGAAGGCGCTTTGCCATATTCATTGCTTCAGCAGCTGGATCCTGAGCAGTTTAGCGGACCACAGGATTGTTGGGCGCAGGATTTCAGGTGGGAGAGTTTTGAGGCGTTCGAGCGTCACTTGATTGAGCATGCGATGTTGTGGTTTACGACAGCAGAGCGATATCATGAAGCCGCAAAGCTTATCTTCGATGAGCATCTCGCCCGTAATGTGCGCTACGTTGAAACCTCATTTCATGCGGGCAATATTGAGTTCATCAATGTTCCTGGTCGAGAAATACTGTCCGCGATTTTGGCTGCGGTCCCTTCCGGACTGGAAGTAAGGGTTTTCATGGGAATGACCCGCAATGGATACACGGAGACGTTGGCTCCTGTGCTGGAAGACTGCTTAAAGTGGAAAGGACTAGCAGGAATTGATCTTCACGGTATTGAGTATCTGACGCTTGAGGAGTGGACACCTAATTTGTGGACTAAAGCACGGGCTGCGGGTTTAGAGACCAAAGTGCATGCCGGTGAGTTTGGTCCTGCTGCAAATGTAAGGGAGGCTATCGAACGGTTAGGCGTCCGTCGTGTACAGCATGGCACGCGCGCAATCGAAGATTCTGATGTGGTTGATTTGGCAATCCGGACAGGAACGACTTTTGACATGTGTCCAATCAGTAACGTAAAGCTCAATGTGGTGCCGGAACTGGAGGCGCATCCGATCCGTCAGTTATTTGACCGTGGTGTGCGCTGTACGGTCAGTACGGATGATCCACTTTCGTTCGGGAATACCATCGAAGATGAGTATGCTGCGCTCAGTGCCAGTTTACACTTCACCCCTCATGAGCTGGCTCAGATTGCGAAAAATGGATTTGAGATTGCTCTGGTCAATGAAACAACAAGGGCAACTTGGATGTCTGAAGTGGATGCAGTTTTGAGAACCCGTTCATGTTCTCAGCGCTGAACACTAATATGTGCAGATTAAACGCAGGCAGTTTCTAACTTCCTCTTCAGCTACGGGTCTTTTTTCGCCTGAATGTTGCGAGATGCTTTTTTGAGCTTTGCTTGAGGCGCTCAAGAATAGCGACAAGTTCAGGCTCCAGATCCATTTTTAGGAAACCAGATATGTCTTCGTCATCTGCTTTCTCCAGATCGACACTAACGTCAACTGCACTCTTGCTGGAAGCCTTCCCTTTTTTGAGCCATTCACTGTAAAGTTTTTCGGTTTCTCTAACTTTGAATAGTCCGTTTAACGGGCCAGTTTTCAATTCCGGGTAATTTTTCTCAGCATAGTCAACCAGCGTTGAGAAATCGTTTTTTTTAGCAGCGATGATATTTTTGAAAATTTTGATGTCAGGATGGATTTTGAACAGCTCTTTGTAAAGTTTGTAAGTCATCCTTTTTGTGTCGATTTGCTTCAGAAGCTGCCGTTCAATTTTTTTGTTTTCCGGAGACACTCTCTCCTGCGCATTTAGGCAATTGAAGCATAAGGACAGCAAGAGCAGATAGCTGAATAATTTAAGCTGTACTTTCATTTTATACATATGTCTCACAACTTGTGATAAGTAGATTTCGCGAGTTTCCAAGGTTTAAATGTTATTCTGTCACTAGTGTCCAGTTAAGCATTGTTGGGAAGTTTGTAAGTTTTTGATCTTAAGACTCATTTGACCAAATATATGTGTCACGCATTTAAAACAGATGGCCACTGCATTGCGAGTTCATTCTCAATAAGGAATGAACACTGGTCGAACCATTTTTTCTCAAATCATTGACACTTTGGACCGTAAAGAGTTTCAACGCTGCCTCTCTGTCTACCCCATGCCCAGGGAAAGCCGCAGCTTCACAGCCCGTGATCAATTTCTGTCGATAGCTTTTGCTCAGGTTACATTCCGGGAAAGCTTGCGTAATATCGAAGCGTGTCTGAATGGTTGCCGTCATCTTTACTCAATGGGGTTTCGTGGTAACATTACACGCACTAAGTTACGTCGCATTTGTTTCGTTGATGCCGAAACAGGTAAGCGTCTTGTCTTCATCACTAATCACTTTGGTCTGCACGCCATCACGATCGCACACATTTACAAAAGCCGCTGGCACATCGAACTCTTCTTCAAATGGATTAAACAGAATCTGCGCATCAAGACATTCTATGTTACTACAGAAAACGCCGTAAAAACTCAAATCTGGATCGCTATCTGTGGGTTACCTGTCTCAATAAGACTCACGGAATTAACGAAAGTCTGAGCCGAATATTGCAAATTCTGAGTGTCAACGTATTTCAGAAAGTTCCTTTCAATCAACTGTTTACGGACTATAACACTACGAATTGCGATTTAGTCGATCCTAAGAAATTGACATTCAACGACTTGTAACTGGACACTGGTGAATATAAATAAAGTTACCTTGCTCTGCCCGGCACTCCCCGATTTATGGAAACAAACTCGCTATTTCTCAATTCCACACATCCATAATGACTCTCTCTCCAAAATAATCGATTGTAAAAAACTTATATCATGTTTTAGTCTTAATATTATGGAAATTGCGAAAGAATATATCACTGATGAATCCGGTTCTATAAAGAGTGTCGTTATTGATTTTAAGACTTTTAGAGCTATTGAGGAAGCTTTACTTGATCAAGGACTTGAAGATGCAATGTTAGAAGTCCGAAGTGATGAGGAATTAACCCTATCTGAAGCAATGAAGCTAATCCAATAGATGGAAGTTTCATTTAAAAAGCGTTTCTTGAAAGACCTTGATAAGATTACAAGTTCACATGTTGATGGTATAAAAAAGGTTGTATTTGAGGACGTTCCTAATGTGAAAAGTTTAGCCGACATACCAAATGTTGTTCACATTAGTGGAACTGAGAATTTTTATAGAATTCGGAAAGGTGACTACCGAATTGGGTTCGAAGTTAAAGAATCGAAGATCTTATTTTACAGAGTACTTCACCGAAGGGAAATTTATCGAAAGTTTTCATAACAAACCCTGAAGTTATCAAATCCGCGCAGCCGGATTGATAACTGATTGTTGAGCAAGCCCGCTGTTCGAACGTCTGCGCGCTATCGCTTATGCGAAAAGCTTTTAACGCAGGACTGTTGCGGCCTGCGGCACGGTTGAAGGTAAACTCTACTGCCGGTTTCGTATCGGAAGGCATGTCGGTTTTCAGCGGGACGATGGAAACCGACATCTGACGGTGCATTGGTTGATGCGAGCCTTTTCTTTAGGGCTTTGGAGTCGTTACGCCTAGAATGGAGCCGTTTTCTCAAGGCTTTGGCGTAAGCGGCAGCAAACAGCACTGTTAAAAGGGTCGTTCTGACTGGAGTGTTCGCTGGTTCTGTTTGTATCATTGATTGTCGAGTAGTGCAGTACTCAGCGGGGGGCCACGTGCCGGAAGCAGCTTGCCCTGCAGCTGCATTTCCTTGCCGCAACAGGG
>CAZUYZ010000130.1:0-3355 GCA_964624365.1 uncultured Puniceicoccaceae bacterium | reverse complement strand
ACTTAGACTCATCGAAGTCTGGAATTATACAGCCGAAACATGGGGAGAAGAGCAAGCGGATGCTTACATTTGCAAGCTCCATAGCCAATTCAAACAGATAAGCAACCGACCAGAACTCTGGAGAAAACTGCCTCAAAACCGTTTTCGTAGAGTTTTCTTCGTTCATAGTGAGCACCATTATCTTTTCTTTAGACACCTAAATGAGAAGACACTTGGTTTGATTAGTGTTTTGCACGAGCGTATGGACCTGCCATCAAAGCTGCTTGAAGATTTGTAGTAGAACTGCCCTAGTGCTTAGTCAATAATTAATATTAGGGTATACTGATTTGAGCTTGCATCGCGCATCTTTGATTTTCATTTGCCAATCAACGCCTTTCTGGCGATTATTCACATCCTCTGACCAAGCCTCTGTTTCTTCCTGCAAGGTTTCCATATCGCCGATGCGTCTTGGGCCAACGCACTGGCGGGTCAACGAACTTAGCTCGTTTTCGGCAATGTTTAGCCAACTGCCATGTTTGGGAGTGTAGCAAAACTCAATCTTTTTAACATAGGCACGCGCTTGGTTCGGCTCGAATGCTTCGTAAAAAGCGCCCTTTGTATGCGTATTCAAGTTATCACAAACAAGGATTATTTTTTCGCTTTCGCTGTAGCGGCCATCCAGTAATGCGCCGATTTCTTTGGCCCAATCTACTTTTGTCCTACGCTCCCTGATGCGCACTTCCCGCCAACCGGCAAGGGGCTCGGTAAACATAAATATATTGGCGGTTCCGGCACGTTCATACTCATAGTCGACCCGCTTTGCGTGTTCCATGGTTGCCGCTATGGGCACCTTGATTTCCCTAATCAACTGGACAGGTTGCTCATCCATGCAGATCACCGGCGCTGATGGATCGTAGGGTTTTTCATACGTTTCAAGAACCTCTTCCATAGCAGCGGTGAATTCTGCATCATTCTTTGGAGGAATCACCCAGTATTGAATCTTGCGCCTGGTCATGCCGTTTTTTTAGCGTCCGACGAACCGTTTCGTAACTGATCGAATCAACAATTCCAAGTTCGACGACTTTATTTGCCAACAATCTTAAAGTCCAGTTGGCGTAACCTTTCGGAGGCGGCCCCAGTCTCATGGCTATGACTTGGGCTTCCTGCTCGCCGTTTAAAAGCTTTTCGACCGGAGGGTTTTCACGTTTTTTGCCATTTAAGGTCTGCTCAAAACCATCGATTACCAATCGCTGACGAATGTTTTCGATCGTCTTGGTTCGACACGAAAAGGCTCCGGCTATTTTAGCATCCGTCCAATTGGGCCCATGAGCATCTGCTTTCAAAAGAATTTGAGCACGCCTAACTTTCTGACTACTGCCATCAAGCTTTTTGATCACCTGATTCAAGTGATCGCGTTCATCCTGGCTCAAGCGCACAACATATTTTTTCTCCATTGGATTTTCCTTTCTGTAACGACATAATTACCACCAAAAAAGAAAACGATAAATAATCGTTTAGCAAACTAAACCCTAAATTTTATTCATGATTAAACACTAGGACACAAACTGAGCTTCGTTTGGGCAGGCTGAGAGGTTCGTTCCGATCTCTGAAAAAATTGTATAAACGATTAATATGCTGATTCCATCTATCCTAGTTAAATCAACCCCGAATACACGATACATCTCTTCACGCAGTTGAAAATTCGGTTCTTTGCTTCCCTTGCGCTTGGACTTCTCAGGCAAAGGATGCTTCCGTGGGTCAATTTGCGAGTCGATCTGCCCTAACATAGCACCAAGGAATTGAACTGTTCTCCGTTTAATTGGAATTATTCAAGTTCTCTGGTTCGGGTTTGCTTGTTTTGCGCTGGCTCTTTTCTTTGGCAATGCCTTCCTCGGTTTCAATTTGGTGGTTCAGCAGTACCATCAGATTGTGCGCCAGGGCAATAAAGTGAGCCCACTGAATTTGTGCTGTTGCTGATTTTGGCCAAGCCTCTTCTTTCAGTAGCTTGTTTTTTTATCTGATCGAATATTTGTTGTCGGGTAATGCGAAAAGGAATAATCTCTGGTCTCAAAAAATTCGATCTTCAAAGGATCAAGGGACTGCAAAAAAAAACTTCTGAATGCTCGGCGTGTTCCGAGAATAAAGCACCTTGATACTTCATCTTGTAGCACCTGAATCAAAGCGCATCACGTATTTTTGCGTAAACAATTTGCGACTCTGGTAGGCTTCCCAAAATACCTGAACGAATACGCACCTCAGACTTATTAGGAGCGATCTGACGAATACGAACAACTACTTTTTTATCACCAACTTGGCGCGCAAATATAGATATATAGTCTTCCGCTTTGTTTTCACCAGTTCGGAGCATTCCCATGCGATCTATCGCACGAATGGACGTTCTAAAAACTGTGTCCGCATCTGCATCAAGTGTGGCGTAAAAATAACCTGCCTGATAGGTAGCCGTTCCCTGCTGCCCCGTCATTGGATCTGTCGATACAGATGTACGACAGCCTGTTGCGAAAAGTAGAGTGGCTGCTACAATAAGTGTAATTAGTCTGAGGTTTACTTTCATATATGAAATTCGATAAGAATTATTTTTCTACGAAATGCAAGAAAGAAGATTTATTACTCCATCCTTTATTTCAATCACAATTTCCGAAAGATTTGTTATAATCCTGAATCCATGAGATAAATTATATGGCGCCATCCAAGCTCGTGGGAGTTAGGAAGTCGCTGAAACAACAAAACATAAACAATAAACCACTACGAAAACGTAACAATGATGGAAATTCACCTCACAAAGCCGGCAGGTAACCACTCTCGCGCAGAAGGTCTGACCAACCACTGCAAGCGAGTCTTGCGTAGTCAGTCGAGAGGCTGGCACGAAGCGTAGACAGCGAACTGTAAAGCCGTATGATTGAACCTCGAAAGGAATATCGGTGGAGTCTTCGTGCTTGTAATAGCGGGGACAATACGGTCGTACCTAATAAATGCTGTGAAGGCGACCGGTCTGGTACGAGCGTCCGCCCGGGGTCGAAGAGTAGGGCAAAGCAGTATTGGGGTTTGGCGGGAAGATGGGAGAGCCTCCCGTTTCCTTGGACGATAACCAGAACGGGCGAGACTGGTCTACCAACGTCCTTATCCACTGTGGCCGTCGTGCCTGCATTGGAATATGAAAACGCACGAACAAGCCGGTCAAGCGGTTCAATATCTGCGCGGGAAGTGTTTTCAAAAGGAGGTGGCTTACATCCTTGATGTCGATTTACGACAGTATTTCGACAGCATCGATCATGGGCACCTCCGAGAGATACTCAGCCAAAGGGTAGGAGATGGCGTCATCGTACGCCTACTAAACAAATGGTTAAAAGCGGGCGTT
>CAZUYZ010000129.1:0-4301 GCA_964624365.1 uncultured Puniceicoccaceae bacterium | reverse complement strand
CAGTGATGTTGGCGCCTACGAAAAACTCAATAGTTGCATTTGTAATCGCCAGACGGACTGCGCCCAGATTCAGGTCAAAACTGAGTTCATCAATGCTGGCGCCAAATTTAATATCCAACGCATTCAGCATAAAAAACATATCATCTTCAGCAAAAAATCCACCGTTGTGAATGTTAGTCAGATCAAGACCGAAACTGAAATCCAGCTCATAGATAAGAGGAATTGAAAGTACATCCTCCTGTCCATTATTTGCCTGAGAGGAAAAGCCCAAAACAGCCAGAAAATCTTTATAGACCTCAACGCGAACATCGAACTGTATAATCTCCGTGTCTTGATCATAACCCACTTCGACGGTAACCGGAAGTTTTCCGCCTGCTCTTGCGTTGCTACCGACCAAACCGGTCAAGTATTGCTCCAGAGCATCAGCCAAATCGTCAACATTCGGATTTTCTCCTTTATCCAAGGAGCTTATGTAGGCGCGAAACGCCGCTTCCAAACGCATAAAATCGCTAATCGTTTCAGCTTCGCCCAATGTATTTACTTCACCGTCTCCCGATGCTTCTACAGGCAATTCACCTTGCAGCGCTTCCGAACCACCGAGCGCTTCGCCTATATCATCAATGCGCTCAAACAAACTCAACAAGGCTTGCTGCTCCGCTTCCGTTAGAACGGGATTATACTTCGGCTCCTGCATCTCGGCAACCACAACAAAGCTGCTGGAACTGATGCTTGCACTTACTTCCAGAGAAAAACTCAAATCACCTTCTACCAGAGCAATTACATCATTTAAAATATCCTGGGTAACTACAATTTTTTCGATCCCGTCTATATTCTGAAACGCTGCAATTTGACTAATAAATGCGTCATAGTCGGCCGGCTTTTGCAGGACTGCCTGCATACCTGAAACTTTACCTAAAGCCCCGCCGGTAATATTACCGAGAGGCAGTAAAGTTAGGTCACCCAAAGCTTCATTCTCCAATGCACGCCCTGCAGAGAACAATGATTGAAATATCCAGTCTGTTCCCCAGAAAGCGCCATTTGTTAAATCCGCCAAATGAACTTCACTTCCAATGCCACCCGAAAGACCCACCCATCGCGGAGCATTGGATGCATTGATCCATTTTTTTGCATTCTCGGAAAGAGTTGCCGAAGGAGTGATTGACTCCAAGCGGTCAACTACTGCATTAAAGTGTCCGATTGCTCGTTGCGTATTTGAAGTTTCGTCGCCGAAATCACCATCAACTGAGAGAGGATTGCCATCACTCCCGACATATCCCAGATAATTCAAGCGGTGTTGCAGACGCATGCGATCCAGTTCCTCTGATAAGTCATTCGGCACTCGATCCGGATCATTATTCAGTCCGGAATACCCGTCGATAAAGATCACCCTTACTGGAACAGAGACTTGCCAGCTAACTTGCTCATTAACCTGGTAATCTGCGGTTACCACTAAATCGTAAAAGTCGGTCGCTTCAGTTTCCAAAAGTCTGCCTGCCTGCGAAAGAACTGGGCCCGAGATTTCAGGGGCTAAGTAGAACAATCCGGTGCTTTCAAAATCGGATTCTTTGAGCAAAGTGGCTTCGTCCTGTTTGGAATCATCAACAAAAGCAAAATTCGAGTACTGATCTCCCAAAATCTCCTTAAGATTAATTGTACTAAAGTCCCCGCTTCGGGCAACTTTTCGCACACTGTCTACAATGCGGTCGCTGTTGACTCTGAGTATCTCGGCCCTACCGACATTCAGGCTGCTGGTTTCCGTTGAGAACTCTGAAGATATCTGACCGAAATTGGAAGCGAGTGTCTCCGTAAGTTCGCTGAAGTCCAGAATTACTTTGCCCTCCAAATCGTCAAAAAGATCTTCACCCCAGTTATCTGCGAAACGATAAGTATCCAGTCCAGCCTTACCGGAAAGACTATCATTTCCAGCGCCACCATCGACCACATCCATACCTGAACCACCAACAATTTCGTCGGCTCCGTCCCCACCGAACAGCACGTTATCACCGCTCAGGCTACCTAAAAGCTTATCATCACCGGCACCGCCAATCAGTTCAGCCCCATCGGATCGCGTTGCATCCAAATGATCATTTCCTTCATCACCGTTCAGCAAATGCTCACTTCCAGTTCCAGTGACAAGAGTATCATCTCCCTCTCCACCACCAAAATTAATTTTCACACCGATCAAAGCGGAAGCATCCAGAAAATCGTTACCCGCGCCTCCGTCTGCAATCACTTCAGTAATTTCTTTTCCTTCAAAGGTTTGTGTGTAGCCATTGTAGCTTACAGTAAGTGCATTGCTGTTGCCGCTCAGGTTGAATCGCTCACCAGAATCAACGGTGTCGACAAATGCACGTTGATCTGCGCGAGAGCCAGAGTGTATATAAAGTGTGGTACCCTCTACGTGACCTAGCTCAGGCTTAGGGTCCGGAGCCTGATAACCCCAATTAAAGAGGTTGTAATTTACCAACTCATATTCGTAGTCAGTTCTACCTATAAAGTAATCAGCGAACGCATAAAGAGAAATGATCCCGTCTGCGCGGGCATTTATATCAAACAAGTTGTAGAACCCGTTAAAACCTGCCAAATCCAGCAAAGATGGAATGCCGTTGGTAGCATCGTAGCGCAACAGCTCATTGAGTTCGGAAAGCCTTAACTTACCATCGTCATTTGGATCATTAAAATCAAATTCGCCCGAAAATGAGAGCCTGCCCAAAGCGCCGGCCCCGGCACGTCCAACATCAACACCTGCTTTTATGCCAATTTGAGCCTGGATACTTAACTCAGGTTTTTCCTGCCCGGTTCGGATATCGGTATCTGAAATAAAGAATCCGTCTAAAGCCAGAAGCGGGTTTCCATTCGAAATCGCCTTCTGAATACCAAACGTATCAAAGCCAAACGCTAAATCAGCAGCCAGGCTAATGCTGCCAACCCCACCAATCGCTATAGGAATGGGTCCTGCAAGAAAGCGCCCTAAGACCTGATCAAAAGCAAACGTTGCCTCTAGTAAGGGCATTTCATACGTAAATAGTGTAGCTGCCTCGCCTTGGAGCAGCTTTGCCCAATTCCCAATGTCTTTTATATAGTCAAAGATCACAAAACCGCCACGTTCAGCATCTGTGCTTCCACCGCGACTGGATTCAGCAATGTCATTAAAAGCTTCCTCAACTTCACTCGGGACGCCTGGATCTGACGCTGCTTCCCAGGAAACGTCGCCCGTAGCAAGGCCGCTGATTGACCCTAGGGCGATTGAACCGTTTTGAGTCAAACTGGAATTTATGGTGTCAACCAGATTGATCGCATTTTGAGCTGCTGTAACAAAAGACCAGTCAATCGGATCACGTCCTTCCAACTGATTTACAAGATTTATAATACCTAAAATGTTTGGCGGACGTTCGGGATTTCCGTTCTCATCAACTCCAGAACCAAAACCATCGATTTCAGATAACCCCGGAATCTCCTCAGTCAATTGATCCAGGAATTTGTCAAATGGACGTAACGTATCTGCAACACGATTGGCAATAGGTGTTACAAAATCTCCGATCAAAGAGCCTAGATCCAATTTAATATCGTTTAAAGCCAACTTAGGATCCGAAAATCCATCCGTGTAACTCCAATTCCAGTCAAAATTCAATGTCGCTGAAAGTTCCGGCAAACTCAAGCTATTGCCCTGTGACTCCAGCCCAAGGACAACGTCGAAGTTGATGTCGGCTTCGACACCTATATTCAGATCAAACAAAGCCTCTTTAGGCGTGCTCAAGAGCCGACCTATGCTCGTACGATTCCGGTTATCACCGTTTAAATCCAAAGTGAGCGAACCAAATACTCCACTTGCCTGAAATCCAGTTCTGTCTGAATCACGATCTCGATCAGTAATCGACATCGACAAAGGCCCAAGGACACCTGTGCCAACAAAAGGCGCACCATTGATGCCATCTAAAAAGACTCCGATTTCAACATCCAGCTCAGGACTGTCTGCGTCACTGATCAAGTAAAAGCCTTCCTCGGTATTGAGACCGAAATTAAAGGCATAAGCCCAGGAAAGCTCGGGAACCAAACTGCCATCCAGACTAATTCCAATGTCTGAAAATCCAAAGTCCAAAGAAATTCCTTCACCTTGAACCAGTCCTCCAAGATTCATGTATACCTCAATACCGACCGCATCTTCAGGCGCTCCTTCATTACCCTGCCACTCAACCATCGATCCATCCTCTTGTACCCAGAAAATGCCTATATCATCGGTTGATATGACCATATCGCCATTAAAGTCGGTTATGACATTCAGACCTCCAGTGCCTAAAGCG